>DYLE01000149.1 GCA_020722245.1 Desulfonema limicola | reverse complement strand
TTAAACTTTTCATATTTATTCAGGCAGAGCCGAAGAACTCTGACCTGGCCCATAGACCAGGTTTTAAATTTGAAATAAAAAAAAGGAGGCGTTCCATGTGTCGTTTAGTCGCCGTCACCAGCGATACCCCGGTGTCCCCCATGGTGGCCCTGCATGCCCTGGACGTAATGAAGGAAGGGCATGACGGTTCCGGCGTGGGCCTGTTTTTAAGGGATCTGAGCGGGCCGTTTGAGGAGCTCAAGGACGCCCCCATCCTGTCGGGGATATTCACCGACCAGGGGATCAAACGGCTGGACAGCTACATGATCGACATGGGTTTTCTGACCAAGTACAAGATATCCATCAAGGTGCCGAAGGTTCCTCCGCCCGGGGTGCCGAAGCGGGATATGTATCTGATCCGGGCCTACGAGTATCCGGAAGAATGGGAGCGGTTGGGCGAGGCGGAAAAGCTGGAACGGCTGAAAGCCATCCGCCTGAACCTTCGGCGCATGGGACGGGAAAAGGGGGATATCATCGTCTTTTCATTCTGGCCGGACACCATCATGATCAAGGAGATCGGGGACCCCTTGACGGTGGGGAACTACCTGGAGCTGGGCAAGAAAAAATTAAACGCCCGGGTCATCATGGCCCAGGGCCGGCAGAACACCAATTACGCCATTGACCTGTATGCCTGCCACCCGTTTACCATCCAGGGGTTTTCCACCATGACCAACGGCGAAAACACCGCCTTTGTCCCCATCAAGGAATACCTGATGTCCAGGGGGGTGGAAGGTTACGAGGGGTTCTATTCGGACTCCGAGGTGTTCGTCTATATCCTGCATTACATGGTGACGCGGCTCGGCCTGGGGATCGACATGTATAAGCATCTCATCACCCCGCTCCAGGATGACGCCCTGGAAAGGCATCCGGACGGCGCCTTTTTAAAGCAGCTGAAGATATCCTGCAGAAAGCTGATCATCGACGGACCCAACTGCGTGATCGGCGTGCTGCCCGACAACACCATGTTCATGGTCCAGGACAGGAAAAAGCTTCGGCCGGGCGTGGTCGGAGGACAGCCCGGCATGTACGTGTTCTCCTCGGAGATATGCGGGCTTGACGCCGTCATGCCGGATCGGGACAAAACCCTGGACGTCCAGCCGATGCACATCGATACCGCCATCGTCACACCCGACCGCCGGGAGGTTTCCCTATGCAGACAGACACAAAAATTATCCCTTCTTCACTGAGCGTGAAGGATCTCCCCTGGCAGATCGCATGGGACAAGGAAAAATGCACCCTCTGCGGCCGCTGCACCGCGGTATGCCCGGTTGGCGCCATTGAACTGGGGGTTTTCCGCAAGCGGGTGGTCGAGGTGGACACCGGGTTTACCCGGCCGCCGTCCAATCTGCATAAAATTTATTACGGCATTCGGCAGAAAACCGAGCCGGCCTACCACTGCGTGGGATGCGGCATGTGCACCCTGGTCTGCCCCAACGACGCCATTATCCCCCTGCGGACGGATGAGGCGGATAAGCTGAAATTTCACATCAACCAGGGCGGCGAGCCCCATCGCCGGGGGGGCCGGCGCAATGTCTCCGAAGGGACCCTGGACCGGATCAAGTTTACGCGCATATCCATGCTCACCGACCCGGCCCTGGACGCCGGCCGTCATGAGTTTGAGCTTCGCACCCTGCTGGGAAGGGTCCTTCCGCCGGAGGAAAACATCCGTCGCATCCGTGAAAACGGATGGATTCCGCCGGTTCGGGAGATTTACCCCCTGATTATCGGGGCCATGTCGTTTGGCGCGATCTCCCCCACCATGTGGGAGGGGCTTCAGATGGGGGTGGCGTACCTAAACGAGGAGCTGCACATGCCGGTCCGTATCTGCACCGGGGAAGGCGGTTGCCCGCCCCGGCTGCTTAAGTCCAGGTTCTTAAAATACGTCATCCTTCAGATCGCTTCCGGGTACTTCGGATGGGACGAGATCCTTCATGCCATTCCGGAGATGAAGGTGGATCCCTGCGCCATTGAGATCAAATACGGCCAGGGCGCCAAGCCGGGCGACGGCGGACTGTTGATGTGGCACAAGGTCAACAAGCTCATCGCCACGATCCGGGGGGTGCCCGAGGGGATCAACCTGCCGAGCCCGCCCACCCACCAGACCAAGTATTCCATTGAGGAGGCGGTGGCCAAAATGATCCAGTCCATGTCCATGGCCTGGGGGTTCCGGGTGCCGGTCTATCCGAAGATATCCGGAACATCCACGGCCCTGGCCGTGCTCAACAACCTGACCCGCAACCCCTATGCCGGAGGGCTGGTCATCGACGGCGAAGACGGCGGCACGGGCGCCGCCTACCATGTCTCCATGAACCACATGGGGCACCCCATCGCCAGCTGCATCCGGGACTGCTACCTGAACCTGGTGGCTGTGGGCCAGCAGAATGAAATCCCCCTGTTCGCCGGAGGGGGTATCGGCAAGAACGGCAACCTGGCCGCCAACGCGGCGGCCCTGATCATGCTGGGGGCAAGCGGGGTCCAGGTGGGAAAATACATCATGCAGGCGGCCGCCGGCTGCCTGGGCTCTGAATCCGGGCGGTGCAATATCTGCAACATCGGAACCTGCCCCAAGGGGATCACCTCCCAGGATCCACGGCTCTACCGGCGGTTGAACCCCGAGGATGTAGCCCAGCGGCTGGTGGATGTATTCCTCTGCTTTGATGTCGAGCTTCGAAAAATCGTGGCGCCGCTGGGACGTTCCACCTCCCTTCCCATCGGGATGTCCGATGCGCTGGGGATCGATGACTATAACGCCGCCGAGCGGCTGAAAATCAAATACGTGGTATAAAAAATTAAAGGCTTTGTATGCCGCTTTGCAATACCTTTGCAGAAAACAAATTATCGATTCTTTTAAATAAAAAATTTCACCACCGAGCGCACAGAGAAAAAAAAATGATTTTTTCTCCATGTCCTCTGTGATCTCTGTGGTTAATTTGCTCATTCTTCAAACCGAAAAAATATAAATTCCCTGGAAAATACGAAAAATGAAGTCTGATCAACCCTATCATATGATCTCCGGAAAAGAGGATGGACGGCGCGTTGAATCCCGTGTTCTGGAAGAACGGATTCAAGCCGCCGTGGCCGAGGGCCTTTTGCATCTGGAGATAGACGCCTACGGCCAGCACGGGATCGGCGGAAGGCTATGGAAGGCCGGGAATGAAACCCTCCACATTCGGGTCACCGGCCAGTCCGGACAGCGGCTGGGCGCCATGGGTTTTCCCAACACCCGGATCGAAACCACCGGACCGGCATCGGATGATGTGGGGTGGTTAAACGCCGGTGCGGAAATCATCGTTTGCGGCAACGCCGCAAACGGGGTAGGCAACGCCATGGCCCAGGGAAAAATCTACATCGGCGGAAACATCGGGGCCCGCGGCATGACCATGACCAAGCACAACCCCCGGTTTGATCCTCCCCAGCTCTGGGTGCTGGGATCCGCCGGGGATTACTTCGGCGAATTCATGGCGGGGGGCATTGCAGTCGTCTGCGGCGTAAACACCCAAACCCCGGACAATATCCTTGGTTACCGGCCGCTGGTCGGCATGGTGGGAGGAAAGGTTTTTTTTAAGGGGCCGCACAACGGATACAGCCAGGCGGACGCAAAACCAATTCCCATAACCGACCAGGACTGGGACTGGCTTGTGGAAAACTTAAAGGATTTTTTAAATGCGATCCACCGGCCGGAACTTTACGAGGAATTAACCCGGCGGGACGCATGGCAGCTTCTCGCCGCAAAAGCACCCTTTGAAAGGGGCGGCCGCAGGATGGCCTCCATGGCCGAATTCCATGAATCCGTCTGGAAAAAGGAATTGGGGAAAGGCGGGCTGACCGGAGACCTGACGGATATGGACATGAGTCCGATTCCGGTGATCGCCACCGGGGACCTGAGGCGGTACGTGCCGGTATGGGAGAACCGAATATACAAGGCCCCCTGCGAGGCCGCCTGCCCGATCGGGATTCCGGTGCATGAACTCTGGCGTCTGATCCGGGACGGCCGCGTGGATGAGGCGGTGGATATGGCCCTGGCCTACACCCCGTTTCCCGCCACGGTCTGCGGGTACCTTTGCCCCAACCTGTGCATGACCGCATGCACCAAGCACTCCGAAATGATGCCCGCGGTGGATGTCACGAAGATCGGCAGGGCCGGCATGAACGCCAGGACCCCGAAACTGCCGAAGCTGAGCGGAAAAAAGGTCGCGGTCATCGGCGGCGGGGCTGCGGGCATCTCCGTGGCCTGGCAGCTTCGTCTCGGCGGCCATGAGGCCACGGTATTTGACATGGCCGAGACCCTGGGGGGAAAGATCGTCTCGGTGATTCCCAAAAGCCGAATCCCCGAAGAGGTTCTTGAACATGAATTAAAAAGGGTGCGCGAGGTGATTCCCCATGTTCGGCTTCAGCAGGCGCTGACGCGGCAGGATATCGAGCAGCTCAAGGCGGATTTTGATTTTGTGGTGATCGCCGCCGGCGCTCAAAAACCCCGGAGCCTGCCCATTCCGGGAAAGGATAAGATGATTTTCGCAAATGATTTTCTGGCCCAAGCCAAAAACAATAAAATCCGTCCGGGAAAACGCCTGGTCATCATCGGCGCAGGAAACGTGGGATGCGATGTGGCCGGCGAGGCGCACCGGCTCGGCGCTGAAAACATCACGCTTATCGATGTGCAGCAACCGGCTGCCTTCGGCAGGGAAAAGGCCAGCGCAGAGGCTGCGGGTGCGGTCTTCAAGTGGCCCTGTTTCGCCCGGGAGATCACGAACCAGGGGGTGGTGATTGAAACCGGCGAGGTATTGCCCGCGGACATGGTGGTGCTTTCCATCGGGGACGCGCCGGATCTGGAATTTCTGCCCGAATCGGTAAAAACCCAGAAGGGATACGTGGCGGTCAATAAGAACCTTCAGACAACGGATCCTCAAATCTTTGCCATCGGGGATATCGTCAGGCCGGGACTGCTCACCGATGCCATCGGCCAGGGAAGGAAAGCGGCCGAAACCATATCGGCGCGGCTTGCCGGCAGACGACCGGAAGGGGACAGCCGCGCCGTCATCGAAAAAAATCGCATTCACCTGGCCTACCATGATCCCCGAAGGCTGGAGTTTGAGGACCTTCAGGACTGCGGCGCCGAGTGCGCCTCCTGCGGCGCCTGCCGGGATTGCGGAATCTGCGAGGCCGTGTGCCCCCAGACGGCCATCCGCCGGGAAGAAAAAAAAGACGGCGGGTATGAATACGTCGTGGATAAGGAGCGCTGCATCGGATGCGGGTTCTGCGCCGGGGCCTGCCCCTGCGGGGTATGGGCGCTTGTGGAAAACACACCGCTGTGATTGGATGCCGACATAAAAATCATGAACGCACTGCTTGCGCTTGAAGACGGCCGGACCTTCCCCTGCCGCAGTTTCACCGGTCCCGGAGAGGCCTGGGGGGAGGTGGTGTTTAACACCAGCATGACCGGGTACCAGGAGGTTTTGACCGACCCCTCCTACCGGGGGCAGATGGTGATGATGACCTACCCGCTCATCGGCAATTACGGGGTCAACCCGGAGGACGCGGAATCCGACCGGATTCAGGTGGCGGCCTTTATTGTCCGCGAGCACCAGGACCGGCCCAGCAATTTCCGCTCGACAGGGTCATTAAAAAACTACCTGATGTCCCAGAACATCCTGGGCGTGGATGATCTGGATACCCGGGCCCTGACCCGCCATCTGCGCACCGCAGGGGCCATGCGGGGAATGATCTCCACTCGGGATTTGAACCCTTCCTCCCTGGTGGAACGGGTCAGGCAGACCCCGAAGATGGAAGGACAGGATCTGGTCTCTTCGGTCACCACGGATACGCCCTATTTCTGGCGCAACGGCAAACCCCTGCCCTGCGGCTGCGGTATTGACGGGCTAAACAGCGCCGTCTGGAGGCATGCCGACAAAAAGCATCGGGTCGTCGCCCTTGATTTCGGCGTCAAGTACAGCATTTTACGATGCCTTGAACGCGCGGGCTGCGAGGTGCTGGTGGTTCCGGCCGCCACCCCTGCGGATACGGTCCGTGCGCTTTCGCCGGATGGAATTTTTCTGTCAAACGGCCC
>DYLE01000148.1 GCA_020722245.1 Desulfonema limicola | reverse complement strand
GTGGTCAGGCAACAGCTCGATCCGAACATGTGGGTTCGGCTGCTCATCGTCAATACCCCCGAAGAATGCGTGATCGGCGGAAACCGCGCCGATGTGGATGCCCTGGTGGCCCGGATCGGATGCGATGCCTTCGAAATCGAGGGAGTATCGAGCGTCCATTGCGATGCCGTGCTTCCTGTCCGGGACGCCTACCGGGACCTGCATCGATTGCCGACAACCCCTGCTCCCGGCATTCGTTATTTCAGTGCAGCCTCGGGGAAGAGCTACCAGCCGACTCCGGATGCAGCAGCCGATGCCATCACGGCCCAGGCCCTTTCCGGCTTCGATTTTCCGGCCTTGATCCGGAACGCCTGGGAAGAGGGGGTTCGCCTTTTTGTCGAGGTCGGGCCCCATGCCTCCTGCTCCAGAATGATCGATGCCATCCTGAAAGATCGGGAACACTGGTGCGGATTTGCCAACTGGAAAGGGGAGGATGAGCTGCTTGGGGTGCTCAAGCTCTGCGGAAATCTGGCGGCCTGCGGCCTCGGTATCGATTCGGCGGCGCTCTACGGTGACCGATTTCTTTCTTTGAAGGACAAAGAGGCTGAACCCCGGCAAAAACAAGCCATTTTTCTGGAACGGGTGCCGGGCCTATGGAATTCTGACCCATCCGATCGTCGAGATCGCAAGGATCCCTTTCCCCGGAAGGAGCGCGGGAAAATCCATGGCGCAGCCAACGGGACGCAACGATATGTCGAACGGTCATTGACTGCGGTTTCAGTTCACCCCCTCTCCCAGCAGGAGAGGGTCGAGGTGAGCGGAAAAAAGGCGCATCTTATGACCGTTCAAACGCCACCCAAGGCCGGTACTCCGGCCTTCGACCGGGCGCAATGCATGGCGTTCGCCGTCGGATCGGTGGCCGATGTGCTGGGACCGGAATTTGCCGTCATCGACACCTACCCGGTGCGGGTTCGGCTCCCGGACGAGCCGCTCATGCTTGTGGATCGAATCCTTGCCGTCGAAGCAGAACCCCGCTCCCTTGGCAAAGGCCGGGTGGTGACGGAACACGATGTGCTTCCGGGAGCCTGGTATCTGGACGGCGGCAGGGCGCCGGCATGCATTTCGGTTGAAGCCGGTCAGGCGGATCTCTTCCTATGTTCCTATCTCGGCATCGATTTTCAGGTGCGCGGGCAGCGCGTATACCGCCTGCTCGATGCCGAAGTGACGTTTTTTCGGGACTTGCCCAGGCCTGGGGAGACCATCCGTTATGATATCCGCATCGAAAAATTCATCCGGCAGGCGAAAACCTGGATGTTTTTTTTCGGATTCGATGGTACCATCGATGGGAAGCCTTTCATCCGAATGCGAAACGGCTGCGCCGGGTTTTTCACCTCTGCGGAAATTGAAAACTCCGGCGGCATTCTGCTCTCCGATGCCGAACAGGCCGCCGTTGCCGGAAAAAGACCGCAAACCTGGCTGCCGCCTGCATCGGATGGGCCCGAAAGCTATACGGAACGGCAGGTCGAAGCGCTTCGGGCCGGGGATTTGGCGGCGTGCTTCGGGCAAGCGTTTGACGGCATCCGCATTTCCTCACATCTGCGCCTGCCATCGGGCCGGATGCGGCTGATCGATCGGGTGCTCCATCTCGATCCGGCAGGGGGTAGATTCGGCCTGGGCCGCATCGTTGCAGAAGCGGACATTCATCCCGAAGACTGGTTCCTGACCTGCCATTTCATGGACGATCCGGTCATGCCGGGGACCCTGATGTACGAATGCTGCAGCCACAGCCTGCGGATATTGCTGATGCGCGCGGGTTGGATCTGCGACCATCCGGATGCCCGCTATGAGCCGCTTCCTGGCGCCAAAAGCGTTCTCAAATGCCGGGGCCCGGTCACGCCGAAGACCCGGAAGGTGCGCTATGAAGTACAGATATCCGAAATCGGGTTTTCTCCGGAGCCCTATGTGTTGGCCGAAGCGGACATGTTTGCGGATGACAGGCACATCGTGCGGTTCACGGGGGTATCCATGCGGCTTGCTGGAGCAAGCCGGGAAACGATCGAAACCATGCAAGGCCGAATCGATGCGGTTTCCAGGAAGTCCGGCGGTTCAACAGCAGCGGTTGCCCGGATCGGCGGCGGGAACATCGAAGCAGGGCAAGGCGGCTCCCTGTTTTTAAAAGCGGATATCGAAGCCTTCGCAACGGGAGAACCGATATCGGCCCTTTTGGGGGACGGATTTGCGGACATGGATGACGGTCGGTTCGTGGCAAGGCTTCCCGCGCCGCCGTTTCTGTTTCTGGATCGGGTTCAAACCGGTGAACCGCCGGGTCTCGGTCCTCGAACCGGCGCAGTGGTCACAGCCGAACACGACATCGATCCCTACGCATGGTACTTCGAAGCCGGTGGGTGCGGCATCATGCCGTATGCCGTACTGCAGGAGACGGCGCTTCAGACCTGCGGATTTTTGGCGGCCCATTGCGGATCGGCGCTTTCCGGCAAGACTGGACTTCATTTCCGCAACCTGGGCGGACGATTTCGGCTGATGCAGGACGTATTGCCTTATCCCGGAAAACTCCTTATGAAGGCGGGCCTGATCCGGGTATCGGTTGCCGGAAACATGATCATCGAGCGCTTTGAAACCCAGGTCCTTCGGGACAAGCAACCGGTGCTGGAAGGAGAGACCGAATTCGGGTTTTTTACGGAAGCCTCGCTTCGGGCTCAGGCGGGCATCCGCAATCCCGCGATACGCGGAATGTCTCCACAATCGCTTTCCGGTAAGGAGAACCCGGCCTTCGTGAAAGTCGAGGATATCGATCCAAAGCGTCTTCCTGCCGGACCGGGGCTGCCCCAGCCGATGTTCCGGATGATCGATGCCGTTTGGTGCGACAGCGAAGATCCGGGGGCTTACGGCCAGGGAATATGGATGGGCATTTGTAAGGTGCGGCCGGATGCCTGGTTTTTCCAGGCCCATTTTCATGAGGATCCGGTTTGGCCGGGTTCGCTTGGCCTCGAGGCCTTTCTGCAGGTGCTCCGGTGCGGGATGATGCTCAAAGGCCTGGTCCCGGGCCTGCATGAGCCGAAGATGGGCGCCCGGTGGACCCTTTTGACGGGAAAAGAACACGGGTGGACCTATCGGGGGCAGATACTGCCAGGCAATGATCAGGTGAGAATCGAGGCGCACATCAAGTCGATTGAAACGGAACCGATCCCCATGGTGATCGCCGACGGTTTTCTGGAGGCGGACGGTGTGCGGATTTATGAAATGACGGATTTCGGAGTGGGGATTGTTGAAGGGAACAGATGAGATATCGGAATGTTGTACTTGCTGGACTCGGATATGAGCTTGCGCCGCATGTGCTGACATCGGAAGACATCGAAAACCGGCTTTCCCGGGCATATGCAGCCATGCATCTGCAGCAGGGGCAGCTTGCCCTGCTGACCGGTATCGAGGAAAGACGCTTCTGGGAACCGGGCATGACGATGCATGAAGGAGCGGCCCGAGCCGCGGAAAAAGCCCTAAAAAATGCGGGAATCGAGCGAAATGCCCTCGGCATGCTCATCTATGCCGGGGTTTGCCGGGACCAATTGGAGCCGGCCACAGCCTGCGCGGTCGCTCATGATTTGGGTCTGGCCCCCCAAACCCATGTTCATGACCTCTCGAACGCCTGTCTCGGGGTTCTCAATGGCATGGTGCACGTGGCCAACGCCATCGAGCTCGACCAGATCGAAGCCGGGCTGATCGTCTCCTGCGAAACTTCCAAAGACATCATCGATCGGGTGATCGATTCCCTGAACGCCGCCCCTGACATGGCCCTCTTCCGAAAAACCGTAGCTACCCTGACGGGCGGATCGGGCGCCGTGGCTGTGGTCCTGGCTCGAGCAGACCTGTATCGGCAGGGGCACCGGCTCATGGGCGGGGTCATCCGCAATGCCGTCCAGTGGCACCGGCTCTGTTGCTGGGGCCCGGATACGGGTTTTCCGGCGAACCAGGACCATTTCATGGAAACCGATTCGATCGGCGTACTGCAGAACGGGGTGAAACTTGGCGTCGAAACCTATCGGGCGTTTCTGGAAGTATCGGGTTGGGGGCCGAGCGGTCCCGACAAGGTCGTCTGTCACCAGGTGGGCGCCGCCCACCAGCGGGCCATTCTCGATGCGCTGGGGATTCCGCAAAAGAGGGAATTTTCGACGTTTGCCCATCTCGGAAACATCGGAACCGTCTCCCTGCCGATGACGGCCGCCATTGCGGAGGAACGGGGATTTCTGGAAGCAGGGGACCGGGTGGGATTTCTCGGAATCGGCAGCGGCCTCAATTGTCTGATGCTTGCGATCAGGTGGTAAGCGATGGGAAATCTCTCGATTTGCAGGTATCCGTTTGCGAAAGCATTTCCATTCGGCCCGCACGAAGCCGATGTGAACGGGCTTCGGTGCCATTATGTCGATGAAGGCGACGGACCAACCGTACTGATGCTTCATGGCAATCCGACCTGGTCCTTCTTTTACCGAAGCCTCGTGCGGGAGCTGTCCCCATCGTTTCGAACGGTGGTTCCGGATCATATCGGATGCGGGCTCTCGGAGCGCCCGGCGGCAGGGACATATCCGTTTACCCTGGAGCGCCGCATCGAAGACATGGAGCGATTTGTCGAATCGGTCGGTCTGAAAAGGCCGATGGCGGTGATTGCGCACGACTGGGGAGGGGCGATCGGTGCGGCCCTTGCACTTCGTCATCCTGATTGGATTCAAGGCATGGTGTTGATGAACACGGCTGCTTTTTTTCCGCCAAAACACAAAAGCCTTCCGTTTCGGCTGCGCATCGTGCGAAACCACCCAAAGCTGGCAAGGCTGCTGGTGCTGAAATTGAATGCATTCGTGATATCGGCCCTTTTCCTTGGAAGTGCCAAACCTCTTTCCATGCAGGCCATGAATGGCTATACGGCGCCCTATCGCAGGCTGCGGAACCGGGAAGCCATCTATCGGTTCGTCATGGACATCCCGGTATGTCATAAAGATCCATCCTGGCCGATGCTTGCCTGGCTGGATGAACGGATCGGAGAATTGTCGCGCGTTCCGCTCCTGTTGGCCTGGGGACTCCGGGACGCCGTGTTTGACCGGGATTACCTCCTCGAATGGAAACGGCGGCTTCCGCATGCCGAAACCGCCGTCTATCCGGATGCAGGGCATTATCTGCTTGAGGACGAACCCCAACAAACGGCAAAGGCGATTCGGAAATTCTTGAAAAGAACGCCGACCTGATATATCGAATCTATCGACATCAATTGGATGTTACATGGAGGCGAGGCAGTTGCAGAGGACTGCCTGCAGGCGGCCTGCTGTTCGGCATGAGGGCTTTTCATTCAGCCCATAACCCATAACCTATAACCTATAACCTATCGCCCATACCCCATCGTCTAATCAGGATAAGTCCATGAATCTTTCTTCCGACAAATTGTTCAATGTCGCATCGCTCCTCGTAAACATGGCCAAGGAAAGGCCCTATAAGCGGGCTGTCGTATGTCCTTCTGGACGGGACGAACAGGGCAGGCTCACGTTTACCCATCTGACGTTCCGGCAACTCGATATGGAATCGGACTGCCTGGCTCACGGGCTTGATTCCATCGGACTTTCCAAAGGCGTCAAAACCTTGCTCATGGTCCGGCCCGGAATCGATTTTTTTTCTTTGGTGTTTGCCCTGTTCAAGACCGGGGCCATTCCCATCGTCATCGATCCAGGTATGGGAAAGGCGGGCATGCTTCAATGTATCCGCAAGTGCGCCCCGGAAGCGTTTATCGGAGTACCGGAAGCCCATGCCGCAAGAGTCCTGAACCGCTCGGCATTCCGGAGCGTTCGGGTGAACGTGACGGCGGGGCCGCGCTGGTTCTGGGGCGGATATACGCTGCGGGAACTGTTCGTGTTGCCTTGGAGCGCCTATCCGGTTGCGACCACCCAGCGAAGCGATAAGGCGGCGATCCTTTTTACCTCCGGCGCCACAGGTCCAGCAAAGGGGGCTGTCTATACGCACGGCAATTTCGATGCTCAGATCCGAACGATCCGATCCCATTTTCATATTTCTCCGGAAGAAATCGATCTGGCGACTTTTCCGCTGTTTGCGCTCTTCGATCCCGCTCTTGGCATGACGGCGGTCATTCCCGAGATGGATTTCAC
>DYLE01000147.1 GCA_020722245.1 Desulfonema limicola | reverse complement strand
AGGCGTTCCTTGTCAATGGTGTCCGGCCGGGTGGAAAACCTGAGGGAATCCACTTTTGCTGCGCTGGTATAGGGGGTGGTGGCCTCAAGAAGCCGCTCTATCTGGCTCGGGGTCAACCCCAGAAAATTCCCGCCGTAAAACGACACCTCCACGCAGTAGCGGCCGGGCCGCTTGTATGAAAGGAATTGATCGATGATGCGATGGATTTCGTCTTCATCGGGCAGAGGCTCAGACGCCCCGGTGATGACGCTCTGGTTGCAGAATATGCATCGATGAGGACATCCGGAGTGGGGGATGAAAATCGGAATGACCAGGGGTTTTGAAGGGTGGGCCATGAAAATTTAACCCGAAAACTCAAACACGGCCAGGGCTTTCTCAGCCGCCTTCTGCTCGGCGGCTCTTTTGCTTTTTCCGCATCCCCGGGTCCTGATTTCACCGACGCTGAGCTCCACCTCAAAAATTTTTTCATGATCCGGCCCGAATTCGTTCACCACCCGGTATTCGATGAATGATTTCAGGGTCGCCTGAACATACTCCTGCAGACGGGTTTTATAGTCTTGGCTTTTTTCCGAGGCCGCGGCAAGATTCAGAGGCGTTGAAAAAAGGGAGCGGACCATTCCAACGGCTGCGTCAAACCCGCCGTCCAGATAGACCGCGGCGGTCAGAGCCTCAAAGGCATCTGATAGGATGGAGCTTTTCTTGTGCCCCTCGGACTGCATCTCCCCCCTGCCCAGGCGGATAAATCCCCCCAGGTTTATTTTACGGGCGACCTCGGCCAGGCTGGACTCATTGACCAGGCCGGATCGGATTTTCGAAAGCGCCCCCTCTTTTGATTCAGGAAACCGCTCCATGAGCAGATGGCTGACGGCCAGGTTTAAAACCGCATCCCCTAAAAATTCCAGGCGTTCATTATCCTGAAGGTTCGCCTCGGGCTGTTCATTCACATAGGAACTGTGCATCAGGGCGTTTTCAAGCAGGCCTTTATTTTTAAAGGTATAGCGGATCTGCCTTTCCAGGTCTGTTTCTTTTGAATCTGGCATGGGTTACCGGGTTATGCGTGCTGCAGTCGTTGGATTTCATCCATGAGGCGTTCATAGATCGCATAGGGGACGCATAAATCCCCTCTGCCCGTACCCAGCCTCATTTCGGGGTTGATCGCGCCGTGAAAATCGGAACCGCCGGTGACCAGCAGGCTGTGCCGATGGGCAAGGTTTACAAAAAAAGCAGTCTGGTTCCGGGTGTGACCGGAATAATAGGCCTCAACCCCCCTAAGCCCCATGGCGGTCAGCACGGAAAAAAGCCGCTCAAAGGCCTCCTCGGTTTTGATCTCCAGAAGCCCCGGGTGGGCGAGCACCGGTATGCCGCCGGCGGCGTGGATCAGGGCGATGGCCTTTTCCGCTGCGATCCGCTGCTTTTCCACATATGCCGGTTTTCCTTTGCCGATGTAGTTTTGAAACACCTCCTCGATGGAGGCGGCATACCCTTTTTTAACCATCAGGTCGGCGATATGGGGCCTTCCGATCTGGGCCTTGCCGGATGCAGATACGACCTCCTCCAGGGAAATATCAAATCCCATCTCGTTTAAGCGGGCGATCAGCCGAGGGTTTCTGTTTTTTCTGGCCTCCTGCTGGGTGGTTAACGCCCGGTTGAGCGCCGGGTCGTCCATGCGAAAGCCGTACCCCAGGATATGAAAACTTCCATAAATATTGAGCTGTTGCAGGGGGTTGGCGCTGATTTCAACACCGGTCACGAATTGGAGGGTCTCGGGAATCCCATGATCGACGATTTCCCTGGCACCCTCAATCGAGTCGTGATCTGTCAGCGAGATTGCCGCAAGGCCTGCTTTTTGTGCGAGCGCGAGGATATCTTTCGGGTTTAAGGATCCATCGGACGCGGTGGAATGGATATGTAAATCGATGTTCCCGGAATTACAATCCAAGGGCCTTCTCTAACGCTTCTTCTTTTTTTTTGCACTCGATACAAAGCGTGGTCACGGGCCGCGCCTTTAACCGTTTGATGGAGATCTCCCCACCGCACCTCTCACAGATGCCGAAGCTGCCGTCCTCAATCCGGTCCAGCGCCTTTTTGACCTTTTTGATGAGCTTGTGTTCCCGGTCGCGTATGCGGAGTTCGAAGTTCCGATCCGATTCATAGGTGGCCCGGTCTGTGGGGTCGGGGAAGTTTCCTTTCGGCGTGTGCATGTCCGAAACAGTGTCATTGGCCTGGCTGAGCAGCTCTTCCAGACGTTTCGTCAGAAGATCCTTGAAGTATTTAAGATCCTTGTCTTTCATAAGGCGATATCCTCTTTTTGAGTCATGTCGCAGACTCACCCTGCCCCTATCGGCAGGGATGGATTTATTTTAAGATTGTTCTCCTATCATATTTTTTTTTAAGTTGTAAAGGATAAAAATTTTTTAATCTGTTTTTTTGATTGTCTAAGCTTTTTATATTATATAAAGGTGTGGGTTATTCATCAAGTTTAAATAAAAGCCGCGCCAGGTGCAGGGCTGCCGACCTGTTTCTGTGGACGCCCGGGTTTTTCAGGTAAACCGTTGGATCATGAAGAATTTTATTGATAAACGCCTCAAGCATTCTTTCCAGGGCCAGATGATCCTGGTCGTTGAGGTGTTTAAGCGATGCCAGGGTTTTCGACAGCTCGGATCGGGCGATTTTTTGAAGCTTTTCCCGCAACGCGACGATGGTCGGAACCACATCCAGGTTTTCCAGCCAGTTTTTAAAGTTTAACACCGCCTCGTCAATGATCCGTTCGGCCCGGATCGACTCCTGGCGCCGGGTTTCGATGTTCTCGTTGATCACCCCCTGAAGGTCGTCGATATCATACACATAAATATTGGGAATCTTGTTGATCGCCGGATCAATGTCTCTGGGCACGGCGATATCGATAAAAAATAAAGGCCGCTGCTTTCGTTTCCGCATCACCGGTTTCACCTGGTCGTAGGTGATGACAAAACCCGGCGCCCCGGTGGAGCTGATGATGATGTCTGCGGTTTCCAGCTTTTCATCGATTTCTTCAAGCCGGATTGCCTTTCCCTTAAACCTGCCGGCAAGCTTCATCCCTGCGGAAAGGGTGCGGTTGGCCACATAGATTTCTCCGCAACAGCGGTTTTGCATCAGATGCTCCACCGCGAGCTCGGCCATTTCTCCAGCCCCCACCAGCAGTATGGTTTTATCATCAAGGGTGTCGAAAATTTTTTTCGCCAGCTCCACCGCAGCATAGCTGATGGATACGGCGTGACCGCCGATTCCGGTTTCGGTCCGAACCAGTTTTGCCACGGAAAAGGCCTTGTGCATCAGCCGGTTGAGGATGACCCCGGTGGATTTCTTCATCACAGCGGCTTTATAGGCGGCCTTGACCTGCCCCAGGATCTGGGGTTCGCCCACCATCATGGAATCTAAGCTGGCGGCCACGCGAAAAACATGCCGCACAGCCTCTTCCCCTGAATAAGTATAGGTGCAGCCTTCGATCTCGGATGGGGAAACGGATTTTTCCTTACAAATAAAAGAGGTAACAGCTTCGACGGCGGCCGAAGGGTTTCCGGTCGCAAGCAGCACCTCCACCCGGTTGCAGGTGGAGAAGATCATCGCCTCGTGAATGGCCGATGTTTTTTTTAATGCTTCTAAAGCGGTGTTGATTTCAGGGTCGGAAAATGCCAGCCGCTCCCGCAGCGCCACCGGAGCGGTCCGGTGGTTGGCGCCGATGATGACGATATCCGGCATGCCGGATACCGCGGCCGGCTGCATCGGTTGTTCACCCTTACCATTTTGTGAAGGCATTGTGGTGGCCCTCCAGAAAAAGGTTTACCCCCAAAAAGGTGAACAGGATGGCTGCAAAACCGATGATCGCCATAATGGCGGAACGGCGGCCGCGCCAGCCGGCGACCAACCTTTCATGAAGAAGCGCTGCATAAAACAGCCAGGTGATGCACGACCATATCTCCTTGGGGTTCCAGCTCCAGAACCGTCCCCAGACCGACTGCGCGTACACAAACCCGCTGATCAGTCCGATGGTGAGCATGGTAAACCCGATCACGATAAAGGCGTAGCCGGTGCTGTCTAAAAGCTGCAAGGACGGGAGCCGCTTTAAGAAAAACCGGTTTGTCTTTGATTTGATGCCGTGCTCCTGAATCAGGTAGAGGATGCCGGTGCCGCAGGCCAGGGCGAGCGACGCCTCGCCGATAAAAATCGTCACCACATGGATGATCAGCCAGATGCTTTTAAACACAGCGGCCTGCTCCACTGGAACCTTGGGTATGAAATAGGCCTGGATCACGATGAAGGTGACCAGAGGAGCGGTATAAGCGCCCAGAATTTTGAGATGATATTTATATTTTAAAAAAAGGTACACCCCGGCCAGGGTCCAGGCGGAAAATAAAAGGGTCTGGTGCAGGTTGTGAATCGGAAAATAGCCGAGGCTTATGGACTGGTATCCGAGAAGCCCGGTATGAAACAGAAAACCGGCCATCATGGCGGCGTAGGACCAGCGGTGAAGGACCTTTTTTTGAACGAAAAGAAAGGCCAGGTATCCGGCCGAGCTTGCCAGGTAAAGCAAAATGACCGCAACAAATGCCAAGGTCATGAGCCGAGTCTCCATGGGTATGGATTAATCCTTTGATTCCATAAGCCGGTCATAGTCATACCCCGGTCCCAGAAGGTCCGACAGAAGGCGATTGATCTCATCTTTTTGGTTTTTTTCGATCATCTCCAGAAGCCCGCTGTCAATCATCTTCTCGAAAAGGGATTTATGGGCCTCTGGTGCGTGAGCGGTCTTTAGCAGCTTTTTTCGAACAGCGCCCATCAGCTTAAGAAGCCGGGCATACTCATCTCCAAATTTTTTTTCAAGCTCTTTTCTGAGTTTTTTGGCAAGGGCCGGGCTTTTGCCGGAGGTGGACACGGCGATCACCAGGTCTTCCCGCTCCACAACAGCCGGAAGGATAAAGTTGCATGCGTCCGGCAGGTCGGCGATGTTGCAAAGGATGTTTTTTTGTTTGGCATTTGCGCTGATCCGGCGGTTTATCGCTTCATCGTCGGTGGCGCCGATCACCAGAAATTTTTTATTCAAATCCGAGGCCCGGTACCTGCGCTGAATCAGACGGAGTCCCAGTTTTTTTTTAAATTCTTGAAATTCATCACAAAACTCAGGGCTCACCACCGTAACAGCGGCCCCGCAGTCCGCCAGGGTTTTTGCCTTTCGAAAGGCGACGGCTCCTCCGCCCACCACCAGGCAGTCCTGGTTTTTAATATCTAAGTTTACAGGATAGTATCTCATGGCTTTAAATCAATCGTCATCAGATCTTTTGCGATCAGAAGCGGTCCGGCATAGGTTTTTCGGCACTCGCCTTCCATATCCGCCTGGTCGCACTCAGGATACAGATGGGTGAGCACCAGCTGTTTTACCCCGGCGGCTGAGGCGATTCTTCCGGCAATAGACGGGGTCAGATGACCCTCCACCTTGAGCGCGTCCGGGAACGCGGATTCGCAGATGAAAAGATCCGCGGACCTGGCCAGGTTGATCAGGTTTTGGGTGTAATCCGTGTCGCCGGAATAGACCACCGTTACCCCTCCCGGCAGGGTGATTTTAAAGGCGATGCTTTCGGGGTTGTGCGCCACCGGAGCGGTCTCCACGTCAAAGCCTTCAAACCGGCGAAAGTCCCGGCCTGTGGTGTTGTATTCAATCATTTCAAGGCGGCCGGGCAGATCGATCCATTGTTTATAAAATGTTTTGAGATGGGTGTAAAACCCTATAAATCCGGTGCCACCATGCAGGGTCAGGGGGATTTTGCGCCGGCTGCCGTCGGGGTATTTATTGGCAAACAGAAACGGCACCAGCTCGCCGGTGTGGTCCGGATGAAAGTGAGAGAAAAACACATGGCTGATTTCAAAAATCGTGGTCCCGGCATAAAGCAACTGTTTCATGGTTCCCGGCCCCAGATCAAAAACCATTCTTTGGCCGCTCGCGCGTAAAAGCACGGAACAGGCGCTGCGGGCGGCGTAAGGGACGCAGGTGCCTGATCCGAGGATGGTCACCGAGGGCAACGATTCATTGACGCTTTTTTGCATAGCCGCTTTTCTTTTCAAACCTGCGGATGATCCATTGAAGCAGTTGGTCCGAATAGGCATCGTCT
>DYLE01000146.1 GCA_020722245.1 Desulfonema limicola | reverse complement strand
TACTCACCCTGCGCGCGGCCTTCTGGGCCACCCTGGTCTGCGCGGTTTTCGGTGTGCCCCTGGCCTACACCCTGGCCCGCTGGCGGTTTCCCGGCAAAAGCATCGTCTCCGGCATCATTGATCTTCCGGTGATGATTCCCCACACCGCAGCGGGCATCGCCCTTCTGATGGTCTACGGCCGGAATTTTTTTTTAGGAAAATGTTTTGCTTCCATCAACGTCAGTTTCATGGGAACCGAGGCGGGGATCAGCCTGGCCATGGCTTTTGTGTCCCTGCCGTTTCTGGTGAACGCCGCGAGAGACGGGTTCCTGTCCATTGACCCCCGGCTGGAGCGGGTGGCCAGGACCCTTGGGGCATCCCCCTGGAGGGTGTTTTTCGGGCTGAGCATTCCCCTGGCCTGGCGGCCGATCCTTTCCGGAGCCATCATGATGTGGGCCCGGGGGATTTCCGAATTCGGCGCGGTGATCGTTCTGGCCTACCATCCGATGACCGCTCCGGTCCTGATCTGGGAAAGGTTTGAGGCCTACGGGCTCAAATACGCCCGGCCTGTGGCCGTGGTTCTGATCCTGATCTGCCTTTTGATATTCTCCGTGCTCCGCTGGCTGGCCGCTGAAAAAAAGGAGAAATAGGGTGGTAAAAATCGAAGAAATTCATCTTCGGCTCGGCGGGTTCAGCCTAAAAAACATCACCCTGCATGTGGCCCCCGGGGAGTACCTGGTGCTTCTGGGGCCCACCGGCACCGGAAAGACGGTGCTGCTGGAGACCCTCGCGGGGATATACCGGCCGTCTTCGGGCCGCATCTGGATCAACAAAAAGGAGGCCACCCGTCTTCCTCCGGAAAGACGCAACCTCGGCGTGGTGTATCAGGATTACGCCCTTTTTCCGAACATGACCGTAAGACAAAACATCGCCTTCGGGCTCAGGATGAAAGGCGCTTCCCGAAAAGAGACCGAAACAGCCGTAAACGAGATGGCGGATTTTCTCGAAATCACCCCGATCCTGGAGCGTCGGCCGGCCCGGCTTTCCGGCGGGGAGCGGCAGCGTGCAGCCCTTGCAAGGGCCCTGGTGCTTAAGCCGCATGCCCTTCTTCTGGATGAGCCCCTGAGCGCTATGGATGGGTTCACCCGGGACCGCCTGCGCCGTGAGCTCAAACGGATCCACAGGGAGTTTCACATCACGGTGTTTCACATCACCCATGATCTGGCCGAGGCGTTTTTTCTTGCCGAGCGCCTGGCGGTCATGAAAGACGGCCTCATCCTTCAGGTCGACACCCCTCAGGCCGTGAAAACGCGTCCGGCAAGCCGCATGGTTGCGGAGCTTATGGGCATCGCCAACCTGATTGAGGGGGAGGTGAAAGACGGGATGCTGCTTACCCCTCTGGGTCCTGTGGATTTGCAAAGCTTTTCCCCCGGGCCGCCGACCCACCGGAAGCAGGTCTGCCTTACGGTTCCCGCAGGGAGCGTGGAAATTTTTCCTTCTCTTGACAGGACAGATTACCTGTGGCAGGGTCGCCTGCTTGTCACAGGCATCGGGTCGATGGACAATCAGCTGAACCTGGAACTGACAAGCCTCAATGGCCTGACCCTAAAGACAACCCTTTCCCCGAGGGAGGCGCGAACCTATTCCAGACGGCTCACGGTCGGAATGCAGGTCCCGGCGGCCATCCTGAAGGAAGGGGTGTTCTGGGTGTAAAACCCGATCCCTCCTTTTGTAAAGCCTTAATCAAAGCCTTCAACCCTAACGATGATATTGGGAGTATTAGGAAAAAAATATGAACAACGCTGTGAAACGCGATGTGATTACCGGCCGTTTGGTTCTTGGATGGATCTATATGACGACCCTCATCATTTCCAGCTCGGCTTTAGCAGAGGAAAAATCCCCGTTTAACGGCGAGGGGGAGATCGGTATGCTGATCACCGGAGGGAACACGGAAACCGAATCCGTAAACAGCAAACTCAAATTAAACTATGAAACCGCGCACTGTCTCAACACGGCCGGTTTCGAGGCCATGTACAGCGCCGAAGAGGTGGAAGACGATACCTCCGGCAAGACGGAAAAAGAAACCACCGCGGAAAAATACCTGATTTCCGCCAAAACCGGATACAAGTTCAATGAGGCGAATTACATCTTTATGCTGGGCAGCTGTGAAGACGACCGGTTCAGCGGATACGATTACCAAATTTCCCTTTCCGCCGGTTACGGCCACCGGTTTATTAAAAACGACCGAATCACCCTTGAACTCGAGGTGGGCCCCGGCTACCGGATCAACCGGCTCGATGACGGCGAAAAAGAGGAGGACACCATCCTTCGCGGATCCGGCTTATTTGCCCTGAAGCTGACCGAAACCTCCTCCTTTCAGCAGGATGTCAGCGTGGAAACCGGACAGGACAACACGATCACCCGGGCGGTATCCGCAATAAAGACGCAGATCGTGGGGGCGCTCTCCATGAAGGCCTCATTTACCCTTAAAAATACCTCCCAGGTCCCGGAGGACACAAAACGCACCGACACCGAAACCGCATTGACACTCGTGTATGACTTTTAGGGAGCGCTACAAAAAAACCCCTTTATTCACATCCCAGCGCAAGGATAAAACATCCGCCGCCCCCGCCACCGCCTGAACCATCCTTTTCATCTTCAAAAGAGGATGCAGCGGCCACCGCCTTGTCTGCGTTGATTCGGCCGCCGGAAACCACCTTGCCGTCCAGCGCATCTATGAGGTCCACGGAATCGAGGAGGATCTGTTTCACCTCACCACAAGTCAGATCGGGGTTCTTTGACCAGATCAGCCCTGCCACACCGGACACCACCGGGGTCGCCATGGATGTGCCGCTCTTGTACCCGTATTCATCCCCGACAAACCGCCAGTTGATGCCGGTCAGGGAAATGTTATCGATCAACACCCCCTCATAATTCCTCGAGCCGTCCGATGTCAGCCTGAACCGCAGATAAAAATTTTCAAAATCCGCGTCATTGCTCCAGAGCACCAGACGCTCCCGGCCATCGGAAAAGCCGGTGATCTGGTAAATGGGAGAATAATCGATATCGTCTTCGGAGAATTCCACATTCAAATAATCATAGCCGGTCTCAAGCCGGTAAAAAATGTTAAACTTGAGGTTAAGCCCCCGAAAATTCTCCGCCTGAATCCTCTGCCGGGTCCGAATATAGGCGTCCTCATTTTCATGATACCGACCGATCGAATCCATCACCACGTAGGAGTTGAAATCCGGATCAAAGGCGATCGACCAGTCCTCGTAAACACCGCTGGTCAGCCAGTTCTCAGCGCTGGATTCAAAATTGTCCGAAAACATGACTTCCCGCTTGGGAGGGGTGGTGCTGTAGATGTTTGAGGGTGAATCGTTTCCGCCGGGCGCCGCCACATCCACCGAGTTTTTTCCATAGTTGGAGTAGGAGGCCAGGCCGTCGAGGGCGTCGGTGGCCGCAACGGAAACAATGTTCTCCAGATCATAGTTTGCCGGGTAGGTGGGAAAATCATCATTGTCATGCCCGTCGTTTCCGGCCGCCGCCACCACCAGCACCCCGTTCTGATCGGCGAACTCGCAGGCCTCGTACTGCGCCCTGCTGAACGACGGGCCGCCGAAGCTGCAGTTGATAAGGGCTGCCCCGTTCTCCACGGCATAAAAAAAGGCCGATACGATATTAAAGGTGGTGGCATTAAACGGGCTGTCTTCAAACAGGTCGAAAACCTGCAAAGGCATGAGCTGGGCCCGCCACATGACCCCGGATATCCCCACCCCGTTGTTTCCGGCTGCTGCGATGATCCCGGCCACATGGGTGCCGTGGCCGTCGCCGTAAAGGTCTTTTGAATAATCCGAAGGGTTGTTGTCCCAGTTTACAAAATCCCACCCGCAGACGTCATCCGTATACCCGTTGGCGTCGTCATCTTGGCCGTTTCCGTCGATCTCATCGATATTCGTCCAGATGTTATCCTTCAAATCCGGATGATCGACCGCCACGCCCGAATCGATCACCGCGATCACAACCTCCCTGCTGCCGGTTTCCATGTCCCACGCCTCAGGAGCGGAGATGTCGGCCCCGGGCGTGCCGCCGGCGCCGTTGACCGACTGGCCGTCATTTTTAAGATACCACAGCCGATCAAATTCCGGATCATCGGGAATCATCTGGGGGGCATAGAGATAGTTGGGCTCCGCATACAGGACTCCCGGGGTTTGGGTCAACCGGGACACCGCCTCCTCGGTATCCATGTCCGAAGGAAGCCTCCAGCGCTCCAGATTGATGCGCTTGATCTCCTGAACCAGGATGCCGCCTATCGCCTCTCGAATATCGGCCTTTTGGGTCTCATCCATCCCGGCGTCAATCCGGACCAGCAGCTCATGGGCAACGTATGGCTCGGCATCCGTTGCCTTTTTTTCCGCAGCCGGTGCCGCCTGAACCGCTAACCAAAAAACAAGCAGAGCCCCCATCCATAAAAAACAAAACCCCTGAGTCAGCTTCATATCCCCATCCTGTTTATCTGATTCGGCTTTGCCCCTATGGTCCCATTCCATGGGCGATTTCAAGCCGTTTTGTTTTCAAAATAAATTTTTTGAGCGGATTTGTAAATGAAGAATGGTCTTAAAACGAACAAACAGGAGATTGCAGATTGGGCTTAAACTTTAAAAACAGAGGCTACTTGCCGGCATTCGAGGTTTCCAGGGGGATCATGGAGAAAAAAATCTCGTCCGGCACATACCGAATATCCGATATGGGAGGGGTGTCCTGAAATATCTTCACATCGTCCTCATACCCTTTCAATCGCGCCTGAACCACATAATCATCGGTTTTTTTCATGGGCCAGGGATACCACATGTCCTTGAACTGGTGATAAATCGGTGTCTTTCCGATATACACGCCATTGATATGGATATCCGCAAACGCGGGTTTGGAATCGATGCGCACCAGCTTGGATGTGCAGCCCAAGGCCATGCCCAGCATCCCCATCATCATTGCCGTCCAGATGATTCTTTTCATGGGTTTCCACCTCCGAGTTATTTTTTTAACATAACCGCAGCCGCTTCTCAAGCTTATTGTTTAGCCAGCAGCCATCCGAGGGCGTTGAAGGCGGTATTGAAATCCGTTGTTGACCCCCGTTTTCGAATGCTGCATCATGGACAACAACATCGGTTCCACCGAAGCTTTGATCGTCATCTTCTTTCAAATCCGGCACAGGAGCGATTGCGAGCAAAATGAATCCGAAACAATCGGCGTTTTATGGCTGGTGGATCGTCGCCCTTCTGTTTTACACCCTGATTCACACCGCCGGGAACGGATTTTTCGCCGCCTCCGTCTATGTCCCCCGATTCATCGAGGAACTAAACTGCACCACCTCCCAGATCATGCTGGCGGCCGCGGTGTGGGCGGTGGTGTTCGGTTTCGCCAACCCCGTGATCGGCGCCTTGATGCACAGGCACGGCGTAAAAAAAATATTTGTCTCCGGCCTTGCCTGCGCCGGGGTCCTGATGCTGATGATGTCGTTTATCACCCGGCTCTGGCAGCTGTACGCCTTAAACCTGCTGTCGGGTTTTGTGGGTGCGGCCACCATCCTGGTCCCCAGCCAGACCCTGGTCACCACCTGGTTTGACAAGCGGCGGGGCCTGGCCATGGCGCTTACCACCATGGGCATCGGCGTGGGCGGGTTTATCATTCCCCAGCTTGCGGCCTGGCTGATTTATGAATTCGGATGGCGCAACTCCCTTCGCATCGGCGCCCTGCTCACCTGGCTGATCGTTCTGCCGCCGGTGCTGTTCTTTTTAAAAGACCGGCCGTCCGACCTGGGCCAGTATGTGGATGGAATACCCCCGGAAAATGATCCGGACATCGGAATCCGGCCGAGCCTCGGGGTGTCTTCCAAGCGCGCCCTTCAAACCCCGGCATTCTGGCTGATCACCACCGTGTATCTTCTTCAGCTGTTTGTGATGTCCGGGCTTCAGATGAACGTTCAAAACTTCGCCGAGACCGAGATGGGGTACTCCCTGCTCATGGCGAGCCGCTTCATGGCCTTTGCCCTGATTGTCACCCTGCCGGGGCGGATGATCTACGGATGGCTCTGCGACCATACCAACCCCAAGTACCTGATGGCATCGGCCGGCCTTTTCCTTGCAGGCGGCGCCTTTGTCCTGTGGTACTTTGTCATACGCCTCGGCTGGG
>DYLE01000145.1 GCA_020722245.1 Desulfonema limicola | reverse complement strand
AAACCGGGTTTCCCCGGGTTTTTTCATGAATCACTCCCGCAAGCAGCTTCAGGTCGTCTAGAGGCTCGTGCAAAGCGTCCCTGAGCAGATGGCCGACCGCAAGGTCATGGATCGGCTTCAAGGTGATGGCATGAACCCGCACCCCTTTTCGCCCCAAAGCGGTTAAGGAGACCTTCAACGGATGATCCGGGCTGATTTCATGGTCCCGATAGGCGCCGATAAAATAAAAATTCCGGGTGCGGGTGCCGGTGAAAAAAGCTTCCATAAGCTGCAAACCCGCACTATCCGCCCACTGCATGTCGTCGATGAAAAGCACCAGGGGATGCCCTTCCACCGCAAACACCTGAAGGAATCTCTCAAAGATCAGACGAAACCGGTTCTGCGTTTCGGCTGGAGTAAGCCCGTCTAATGAAGGCTGCCTTCCGATAATCAGCGCAAGCTCGGGAATGAGCTCGGCGAGAAGCGGGGCGTTGGCACCCAGACGGGAAGCCATTTTCCGCCCCCATTTTTTGATCCGATCCGTAGGCTCGGTGAGTATCTGCCGAATCAGCTCGGAAAACGCCTGAAGAAGCCCGCTGTAGGGAATGTCCTGCTGGAACTGATCATAGCGGCCGGATATGAACCGTCCTCCTTTTCGAAGAACATATTTTTTCAGCTCCTGCACCAGACGGGTCTTTCCCACCCCCGAATGCCCCGACAGCAGGGTCAGTCCGAGTCCTCCCCCCCGGACCCGTTCATACTCGTCGATGAGCATGGCCATCTCGATATCCCGGCCGTATACCCTGTCCGGCAAACGAAAAACCGGCGCGACATCGCGGGTGCCCAGTTCAAACGGGGTGATGCGCCCCTCTTGGGAAAGCCGCGCCATACAGCAGGCCAGATCGAACTCCAGGCCGTAGGCGCTCTGATAGCGGTCCCGTGGGGATTTGGAGAGCAGCTTCATGATGAGATCGGACAGGGTTTTTCCGATGTCCGGACGGACCGCCGCGAGGGGCGCCGGATTTTTGGCCATATGCGCATGAACGATTTCCATGGAGGTTTGGCCGGCAAACGGGGGAACCCCGGACAGAGCCTCGTAAAAAATAACCCCCAGCGAGTAAAAATCCGTCCGGTAATCCACCCTGCGGTTCATGCGGCCGGTCTGCTCCGGCGAGATATAAAAAATAGGGTCGGTTCCCAAGGGATTCGGGGGGGTCCCCTCCCGTGCGAACACCAGCGATTCTTGAGAAGAATCTTCCTGAAAGGCAAACTCATGAATCTGAACCCGGCCGGTGTCAGGATCGATCAGGACACCGCCGCTGGTCAGCCGCTTATGAATGATTCCGGCCTTGTGAAGCTGCTTTACTCCGGAAACCAGGCCCAGCGCGATGCGCAAGAAAACATCGACCGGTACCGGTTCCTTTTCCCGAATATACGCCTTCAGGGTGATGCCGGGCACCTCCTCGATAATAACCACGATGCCCGGCGATGCGGATTCCGTTATCTTCTTCACGGCACAGACAGAGGGAAGGTTTTCTGAGGACAGGCGCATCAGAGCCAGATACCTGCGATACACCGCTTCCATGCGGGCAAGAGGGAGGTTGGTGAAGGGCAGGAAATAAATCACGACCGGCGTCTCGCTGCCGGTACGGACCCCTGAAAACACTCTGATCCCTTCAACGGGCGGCTTCTCGCCGATGATCCGGTAACCGTCAAGCGAAGGGATTCGATTCATTGTTTAACTCACGCCCGAGGCAGCGTCATCTCTATCATCACGGCGCAGGCAAGGCATGGGTCAGCGCCGCCATCACCGCCGCCAAAAATGCCGCCACGATGCCGAATTCCTTATCACTCTCAAACACGGCGTCAATGCAGTGGTCTTTTGTGAGGTTTTCAAACCTAAACCCGTTGGCGGCCCCTTGGGAAACCCCGTCGACCACAATATCCGCCACACGGTATCCAGCCTTCGGTGTAACAGAAAAGGTCTGATCGGATCCGTCAAACACAAGAACCTCTCCGGCCGGGGAAATCGAGCCGCCGGACCCGGCCTTTGCGGTGATGGTGTGAATCGTTACCAGGTCGGCGTTCTCACGATTAAAGGCCAACCGCGTAGCCGGGTCACCGATCAGGTTGAACGAGATCAACACCCGCTCCGATGCGCCCAGGGCGTAGGCATCAATTTTAGAACCTGTGGCGATCTCTCCCAGCCGGTTTTCGCCGTCTAAAAAAATTTTTGAAAATATAAAATAGCTTAAAAACTCATGCTCCTGCTGGTAGGACAGCCCGCTTGGGGCAAAACAGGCGATGGCCCCTTTTTCAGGCGCCATCACCCATTCCTCGGCCAGGCAGTAATGAAAAGGATGTGAATAATAGCCGTTTAAGCAGTCCAGGGCGATGATAAAGCTGAGCCGATCATCGTTGCTTAAAAAATCCAGATCATCGGGTTCAATGAGAAAATCGCCTCCGCCGAAGGGCTCCGCCCCCCACCGGGTCACATCCCCGTGCCCCACAAAGCCGGTGATCAGCATCCCCTCATTTATAAGGGATAATATATCATCGGTGGCATCAGACAGGTTCCCATACCCTCGGGTGTACACCTTTTCATCGGCAAACCAGGAAGGGAGGTAGGCGGCCAGGTCGTCGCACAAGGTCTCAAAGGCAGGGTCATCGTCGTCCGCCACAAGGAGGACGCTTTCGCTGGCCGGCGCCCTTGTGGATTCATAGCAGATCAGCTTATTGACGATCGCCGTGATGGCCTCGGGGGTACTGCCGGGGATCCTTCCGATACAGAGGTCCGGCACAGGGTCATCCCCTTCAACGCAGGCATACTGGTTATCCGAAGGGGTCAGGCCAAGCCCTTCGGTGGAAGACAGGTAAACCGGAACGATATTTTTTTTGCCGGTGCCGTAGTAATCCCGATAATCCAGATTGGCGTCCCCGGCCAGAAGCACATACCGCGGTGCCGGCGCCTCCCAATACGCATGGGCGTATTTCAAAAAATCGCAAAGGGCCGAGGGATCAACCAGGCCGTAGGAAAAAAGGTCATAGACCTCCTCGATATCCGCGACCTTAACCCGCAGGCCCTGCAGCGTGCGAAGCTCGCAGAGTTTCTCCAAAGAGGGCTTGAGGTCTTTTGCGGTAACCAGAATATAATCCGCGCCGTTTGAGGTCTCCTTCAGATCGGACGGGGCCCGCAGGGTCACCCGGTCCGGGGCGCCTACGGCATGGCCGGCCACCGCCAGATAGGTTTTTTCATCGGCCTGAGCCGTAAACCTGAGCGAAAAACCGATTCCCTCCGACTCGACCTCGGTCTTTGAAACGATCTTCACCTGATCCGGGTCGGTGATATCATAGAGGTCGATATCCCCATTTGAAAAATTGAAGACGCTCATGCACACCGGTTCAGCCGGGGCTATAAAAAACTTCAGCTGGTCGTCCACCGCCTCAAGCCTGCGCTGATACCGGAGGGTGATTCGGTTGAAATACACCACGTCCGCGAAGGCGCCTTCCCTTTGGGATTCAATGGTCACGGTGTTTAACCCGTCATTGATCCGGTCCTGAGAGATACTCATGACCTGGTTATGGGCGATGTTTCCGGTCCAGGTCTCATCGCCGACGGCCAAGCCGTTTAGGTAAATCACCGTGTGATGAGATGTATTTGAAAAATCCGCATCCTGGCCCTGAAACCAGACGGTGAGTACCGCATCACCGGTCTCCTGAACCGGAGAAAACACATCCACAATACAGGTCACTGAATCGGGCGAAGTGATTTTTTCCCAGAACCAGTAATCGACATCCGGCGCGCCGGGGGTTTCAAACCAGGGGGTATGGTTCTCCTCAAAGGTCAAAACCTCCGGAAAGGCGGAAACCTCCGGAAGCGCCTCATCCACAGATCCGTTGATGTATTTCATCCGCATACCGGAGACGGGCTCCCCCCAGTAAAGCCAGTAAACATCCGTACCGGTGTATGGGTTGTCAACGCCTTCGGCGTAAAACAAAAGGTAAGCCTTCGTATCAAAAATCCCTTCATGCTTCACCACCCGAAGGGGGATCTCCGAATCCAAATGAAACAGGCGCAGGCTGTCCGGATCAAGGGAGGCCGGGTCAACCCCTGCGTTTGCGAGATGCGCTCCGGTCAGCTTGAAAATCCCGCTGTGCGAGACCTCGACCTTTAGACCGCTTTGATGCGGCCGGGGATCTGATGCGTCGGATGCCATACCCTGCGCGCTTGAAAACAGAATCGAATACACAACCGCCAGCCAGCTCAGCAAGGATAAATGATGGTTTAAAATAGCGGCCTCCTTTATCGATTTTATTTAGGTTTTTTGCCTTAGATCGCGCCGCAAGAAAATCGATTTCAGCAAAAAATCACAGAATATCCCTTAAATCCGCGCCCTGAACCTTTCGCAGCGGATCACTAAGCGCGACCGGATAAACCTGCGCCCCGGTTTTATAGGATTCATCCAGCCCGGCAAAGTCCCGGGCAAACCGCTTCCGGATCGCATCCAGCGACGGTCGCGGCCCAACCCGCCGCCCGTCTTTCATCACGGTTTCCAGAAGAGCGGTTGTACCCGCAAGGATCTCATGTTTCAGGCCGATGGTGTCGCCGGCAAGCCGACCCCCCTCTTTGGTTTTTCGAAACACCTGCTTTTCCCCGGCCAGGTTGATCTTATCTGTAGAACGTTTTTGAATATCCCGGTCACGAAACCTTACCATCTTATAGACGATATCCAAATACGGCGCATCCGCGGATACCCCCAGCTTTGTTCCTACCCCGAAGGCGTCGATGCAGGCCCCCTGCTTGATGGCGTCTGCGATCTTGTATTCATCAAACCCGCTGGATGCGAACACCTTGACATCCTGGAGTCCGGACCTGTCCAGGATGCTTCGCACCTGTTTGCTGAAGGCAATCATATCCCCGCTGTCCAGCCGCACGCCGATTAAACGACGCCCTTTTTTCTTCATTTCAAGCGCGACCTTTGCCGCGTTTTCAGCCCCCTGCAGGGTGTCGTAGGTATCGATGAGAAACACGGACCGATCCGGATAGGTTTGTGCATAGGCCTCAAACGCCTGGATCTCACTGTCAAAGGAGGTGACATAGGAGTGCGCCATGGTTCCGGAAACAGGAATGCCGTATAACTTTCCAGCCAGTAGGTTGCTGGTGGCGGAAAACCCGGTGATAAAGGAGCTTCGCGCCACCTTGATCGCCGCATCCCTTCCCTGGGTCCGTCTTGCGGAAAAGTCGATCAGCGCCCGGCCGCCCGCCGCATGAACGCACCGCGCCGCCTTTGTGGCGATCATCGTCTGGAACCCGATGGTGTTAAGCAGAAAGGTCTCCAGAATCTGGGCCTGAATCAGCGGCGCGCAAACCTCAAGTATCGGCTCATCCTTGAAAAATACCGTACCCTCGGGTATTCCCCTCACCGACCCGGTAAACCGCATTTCCTCAAGGTATAAAAGAAAACCTTTTGAAAACAGGCCGGTGCTTCTTAAATACTCGATCTCATCTGCGGAAAACCGAAACCCTTCAAGCCCGGCCAAGACATCCTCCAGTCCGGCGGCCACAAAATAGCTTCTCTCTCTGGGGTAGTTGCGAATAAACAGGGAAAACACCGCCGGGTCGGTAAAGTGGTGCGCAAAGTAGGCCTCTGCCATGGTCAGCTCATAGAGATCGGTAAAAAGCGGGCTGAATTTTTCCAACATCGTCATGAGGCAAAGAGGTCTCGATATACCCTTAAAAAGTCATTTGACAGCAACTTCTAACTTGTTTAGTATATTATCAGAAAAAAATGAAAATGTTAAGGCGTAAATCATGGATAAAACAAATTCAAAAAAAGCCTTTGTTGAAATACACCCTCCGGAAACCATTTCGCGGCAGATTCTGGAGCCGCTTGATTACGACTATCATTCCAAACGGGACATCCATATCCTCATTAAACAACCCGAGTACACCTCACTCTGCCCCAGGACCGGGCTGCCGGACACGGGATGCATCACCATCGACTACGTGCCGGACCATAAAATCATCGAGCTGAAATCCTTAAAATTCTACCTGCTTCAGTACCGAAACGTCGGCATCTTTTATGAAAACATCGTCAATCGAATTTTAGAGGATCTCACCGGTGTGCTGTCTCCGAAAAGGATGACGGTGATCGGTGAGTTTGCGGCGCGGGGCGGGATCACGACATCCGTATCCGCAACCTATGAAAAAAAAACGAGAT
>DYLE01000144.1 GCA_020722245.1 Desulfonema limicola | reverse complement strand
CGCCCGCTGGTCCACGACCGAAAATCGAGCGCGCGCTCCAGCCCCCGAGCTTTTTTTAAGGCGGTTTCAGAAAATGTAACCGGAATGCCGCACCGCTCCAGATCGAGGTTTTGATCAGGTCCCCAGATCCCCAGGTTCACCATCGCGTCAAAAATTCTTTCAACGCTGTCCGCCCCCGAGGCTTCGAGTATGGCGTGGGCCGTGGGGTGATGCACGCTCTCCTTTCCGAAAAGATAATAGGACTTCATCATCTCCACAAAGGCGCCGGCCTCTTCGGTCGGAAGAACCAAAGCGCCCTCCAGGGCGGCTTTGAGCCACTGCGCGCCCGAGGCGATCAGGGCATCGCGCCGTTCTTTTTCCTTTTCCCGGGCGATGTTCTTTTCGACCTCCTCCGGGGTATACGGCAAAAACCCGTCCTTGCTGAACTTGAAATAAATCCGGTTGGCAAACCAGGCGCGAATCACCGCGGCCTCATGGTCGCCGGTGGGGTTTTCCGGAAAACAGAGCCCGGCCATGGTGGGGAGATCCACCCATTCTTCCATGGGGCTTAAAACCTCCCAGAGTTCCCGAATATCCACCTTCTGGCTCAGGCTTTGACGGCGATCGGCGACCTGTTTCAGGGATTCGAGAAGCTTGTCCCGGCCGTTATGGATCGGCAGGCGCATGGCCGAGGCGTGGGACAGCCGGCTCACCTTTTGATTCAGCTCCCGGTTGTTCTCGCTAAACAGCCGGACCCGCTCATTCTCCTGCTCGAGGATCACGGCGCAGCGGATCTTCTGATCATCGATGTACTCAACGATTGTTCCTGATTCATACATATTTTCAGTGGCCCGATCAGTTTCGCCTGACAATAAAGGATTTGATCCGATTGCCTTCCATTTCCTTGACCGTTATATCATACCGATCAATCACGATCTGTTCCATGGGTTTGGGGATTCGGCCGATTTTTTCCAGGATATACCCGCTGAAGGTTTCGTATTCGCCGGATTCGGGGATCGCCATATCCAGCTTCTCGTTGACGTCCTCAATATCCGCGGATCCCAGAACCAGCCATTCCTTGTCACGGAGCTTCACCACCGGCGGATTGACGATATCGGTTTCATCAAGGATATCCCCGACAATGGCTTCCAGCACGTCCTCCAGGGTCACGATACCCGAGACCTCCCCGTACTCATTGACCACGATGGCCGCATGATCCTTTTTTTCCTTAAACCGGTTTAAGAGCTGGTCCAGTTTTTTATACTCCGGCACAAAATAGGGCTCCCGCATGATTTTTTCAATGTCAATCCCCTGCCCCGGTGTGACCTTCTGGCGGCACAGGTCCTTGATGTTGATGATCCCCACCACATGATCGATGTTCCCCTCAATCACCGGAATCCGGGAATAGCCGGAATCAATGATTTTTCTGACGTCCAGGGGTTTGGAACGGTCGATGACGAACATGTCCGCGCTCGGGGTCATGATGGCGGAGACATTGACATCATCCAGTTTAAAAACATTGTAGATCAGCTCCCTTTCATCCGGCTTGATCTCTCCTTCTTCCTGAACCACATCGACAAAGGTGATCAGTTCGGCCTCCGTGGCCGCAGGCGCCCCCTCCTTTCTTCGAACCAGCCGGGGAATAAAATTCAAAAACCAGACCGCCGGATACAGAAGATGCGACAGCCAATAAAGGGGAAAAATCATGACCCGCGCCACCTCGACATTGTACTGGGTGGCCAGGGTTTTGGGAAAAATTTCACCGAACACAAGAATAAGAAAGGTCATGATGCCGGTGGCGATTCCCACCGCGCATCCCACATACCCTGAAAACGACTCAATGATCATTGATGTCGCCAGGGCGGAGGCGCCGATATTGACCAGGTCGTTGGCGATCAGGATGGTGGTCAGCAGGTTCTGCTGGTCCTGTTTCATTTTAAATATCAGCTGATTGGCCCTTCCTGGGGTTTTGGCCAGATGCCGGGCCTTGGTTTTGCTGATGGTATACAAGGCGGTCTCCGAGGCCGCAAAAATCCCGGAGAGCAAAAGCAGAATAAACAAAAAAATAAACTCACCCGCCATCCATTCGATCCCCCTGTTGATTTCATCGGTTTGTTTTACTATATCAGACCCGCCTCAAATATCAATTCCATTTATTGAACCTTTCATTGATACCTTCCCCCTTCTACCTTCTACCTTCTACCTTCCACCTTCCACCTTCCACCTTAAAAAATCCTTTACACCCAAACACCGGCATAGTATCCGTCTATCTTGCATCGGAAAGATAATGCGTTCATTTTACTTAATAAAACCCTATTTTTATCAGCGAAAGACCCTGATCCTGGCCGGGGTTCTCTGCCTCATGGGGGTGGACACCCTTCAGCTGTTTATTCCCCGGGTCATCAAATGGGCCGTGGATGATCTGACCCTGTTTCAAGCCGATACCCAGGCGCTCCTGGTGTATGCCGGATACATCCTAGGCATCGCCCTGATGATGGCGGTTCTTCGGTTTATCTGGAGAAGGTTTCTTCTGGGCACCTCGCGGGTGGTGGAAGAGGGGCTGCGCAACAGGCTGTTCGCCCATATCCAGACGCTTTCCGCCTCCTACTTTGACCGGGCCAAAACCGGGGATCTGATGGCGCTCGCCTCCAACGACCTCAACAACATTCGCATGGCGGTCGGCATGGGCCTGGTGGCTTTGACGGACGCGATATATTTAGGCAGCGCGGCCATCGGGTTTATGGCGTATATCAACGTGAAGCTGACCCTGTTCACCCTTATCCCCATGCCATTGGTCGTCTGGTTCACCCAGAGCTTCGGCAGAAAAATCCACCGCCGGTACCTCAGGGTTCAGGAGACCTTTTCCGATCTGACCGAGCTGGCCCGGGAAAGCTTTGCGGGGATTCGCGTCGTCAAGGCCTACAACCGCCGGGGAGATGAAGCCCGGCGAATGGATGCGGTATCCCGCGCCTATATTGAAAAAAACATGGGGCTGGTCAGGATCATCGGTTTCTTTTTCCCCATGATGCTTTTTTTCAACAACCTCAGCATGGTCGCGGTGCTCTTTCTCGGAGGCCGGCAGACCATCACCGCAGTGATTACCCCCGGTGACCTGGTCGCCTTTATCAGCTACTTAAACCTCCTGACCTGGCCCATGATGGCCCTGGGATGGGTCACCAACCTGGTGCAGCGGGGGACCGCCTCCCTGGACCGGATCAACGCCATCCTTCGGGTCGGCCCGGAAATCGCCGACCCCCCCATGCCGGCCCCACACACCCGCCGCTTTGGGGAGATCGCCTTTGAAAACGTCGGGTTTTCATTTGAAAAAGGCCAGGCGCCGGCGCTCAGCCAAATCCGGTTTCGCATCCGGCCCGGCGAGATGCTCGGCATCGCCGGACCCCAGGGCAGCGGAAAAACCACCCTTCTTAGACTGATTCCGAGGATCTACGATGTCACCAGCGGAAGCATATGCATCGACGGGGTGGATATCCGGCAAATCCCCTTGAAGGAGTTAAGAAGCGCCATCGGGTTTGTCTCCCAGGAGCCCTTTCTGTTTTCCGGAAGCATTCGGGAGAACATCACCCTTGAAAAAGACATAGACGAATCGATGCTCGTCTCCGCGGCAAAGGCCGCTGCCTTATACGATACCATCCTGTCGTTTCCGGACGGGTTTGACACCCTGGTGGGTGAAAAGGGGGTGGTGTTGTCCGGAGGCCAGAAGCAGCGGGTCATCCTTGCCCGGGCCCTGATTTACGACCCGCCGATTCTGCTTCTCGACGACCCCATCGGTCAGACGGACACCAAAACCGCGGCGGCCATCATTGAAACCATCCGTTCCATATCCCGAGAAAAAACAGTGATCATCGCCTCCCACAGGCTCTCGGCCCTGCGGTATGCGGACCGGATTCTGGTAATGGACAACGGCCGCATCACGGACATCGGAACCCATGAGGCGCTCCTCGACCGGGGCGGCTATTACGCCAAAACCTATTCCCTGCAACGTTTTGAACAGATCCGCGGATAAGGACCCAAGGACTCCATGAAACGGGGTAAAGACATCTTTGATGAAAAGAAACTGGAAAGCAGCCGCGATATCCGGCTGTTCAAACAGCTCTACCCCTTTATCCATCCCTACCGCAAGCTGCTGTCTTTTGCCGTTTTTCTGATGCTCTTGATCACCCTGCTGGAGCTTCTCATCCCCTATATCACCAAAATCGCCATTGACCGATACATTGTTCCCGGGCATTCCGACTCCCCGAAAAACCCGGCGCAACAGGTCCGGTACCTAACGGTTGACGTCACGGACCCCGATGTTCAAAAAATTATCGCCGACAACCCCGGCCTTTTTCACACCGATGCGAAAACCGCAAGAATCGCCAATGACCGGTTTTCCCAGCTTTCCGAACCCGAGCGGCATCGGCTGCGCAGCCGGGATTTGACCGGGGTCGCCCTGGCCGCGGCCGGCCTGCTCTGCATCATTGTGATCAACCTGTTTCTGGAATTCGGCCAGGCCATGATCATCGAATACACCGGGCAGATGATCATGCACGACCTGCGGATGGCCCTGTTTTCGCATATTCAAAAGCTTTCGATCCGGTTTTTCACAAGAAACCCGGTGGGCCGGCTGGTGACCCGGGTGACCAACGACATTCAAAACATGTATGACATGTTCACCTCCGTGCTGGTGTTCAGCTTAAAGGATATTTTTCTGCTTCTGGGCATCACCGTTATTTTGTTCGTGATCGACTGGCGGCTCTCCCTGGTGGTCTATGCGGTGATGCCCGCGGTGCTTTACGCCTCCTTTAAATTCGCCGGGACCGCCCGGGAGGCCTTTCGAACCCTTCGGATCAAGGCTGCGGAAATCAACACCCGGTTTTCCGAAACCATCGGCGGAATGCAGGTGATTCAGCTGTTCGGCCGGGAATCGATGAACCTTAAAAATTTTGAAAAACTCAACCATGAAAACTATCTGGCCGGCATGCGGCAGATCACTGTTTTCGCCCTGTTCATGCCGTTTGTGGAGCTGATGAGCGCCTTTGTCCTTGCCCTGGTCATTTTCCACGGCGGCGGCAGCCTCATCGCCCATCGAATCAGCCTCGGCACCCTGGTTCTTTTTATATTCTACTTGCGGATGTTTTTTGAACCGATTCGGGACATCGCTGAAAAATACAACATCACCTTAAACGCCCTGTCCTCCGCGGAGCGGATATTTCTGATCCTGGAAGAAACGGACATGCTGCCCCAGCCTGAAACCCCGGCGCCTGCGCCCAAGCGCATGCAGAGCCTGCGCTTTGATCATGTCCATTTCTCCTACCTGCCGGGCGAACCCGTGCTGAAGGATATCTCATTTACGATTGAGGCCGGTGAAACCCTGGCGGTTGTCGGGCCCACCGGCGCCGGCAAGACCTCCCTGGCCGGGCTGATCATCCGTTTCTATGACCCGGATTCCGGCCGGATTCTCATCAACGGCACGGATATCCGCGACTTCAAAACAGCCGATCTGCGGTCCATGACCGCCATGGTGATGCAGGAGCCGTTCCTGTTTTCCGGCAGCATCGCGGACAATATCTTCAGTAAAAACCATCCGGCGGATCAAGCGGCCGTGGACCGGGTTCTGGAGGCGTCCCACTGCAAGTCCTTTATCGACAGGCTTCCCGGCGGGGTCGGGTTTGTCCTTTCCGGCGGCGGCGCTTCCCTCTCCAGCGGCCAGCGGCAGCTTATCTGCATCGCAAGGGCGCTTGCCGCAGACCCAGAACTGATCCTCTTCGACGAGGCCACCTCCCACATCGATTCGGAAACCGAGCAAAAAATACAAAACGCCCTTGCAAACCTTATGAAAGGAAGGACCGCCATTCTCATCGCCCACCGCCTCAGCACCGCCCGTATCGCCGACCGGATCCTGGTCATGGACGGCGGAAGGATCGTCGAGTCCGGCTCCCACGAGGCGCTGATTCGCCAAAAAGGGTTCTATTTTCATCTGAATCAGTTTCAGGGATAAACCGCACAGGCCCGGTCCTCGACAAAAAACCCCCGCGACCGGGGTGAATCGGGCTCCTGGCTTACAGGTCAGGACCTGGTTTTCTGGTTTGCCGGAAAGAATGCTTTTCTTGATTTTTTCGCGTTTTACTGATAGCTTCCAAGGAACTTAGATTTTCCGGTTTGAAGAATGAACAAATTAACCACAGAGAGCACAAAGCACACAGAGAAAAACGCCAGTTTTTCAC
>DYLE01000143.1 GCA_020722245.1 Desulfonema limicola | reverse complement strand
ATATGAGAGTGGAGCCTGATCAAATCCCAAATTGAATTTACAGAAAAAAAAGTTGCTTTATCAAATTTCCCTCTGCAGCAGCTGGGTGGTTTTTGAAACGGGCTCCGCCGTCTCGCTCCATTCCAGATTCAATGCCCCGTCCGGCATGACAATCGCGTGAAGTTCCTGATTCATGGATCTGAATTGAACAGGGGGTTCTAAATCCGCCGCCCTTGGCCTTCCAACCCCGTCCCGGCACTACAGAAGTTGAAATTTCAAAATGGTTGATCATATACGTGCGTTTGCCCCTATGGTATTTGCAATCCCATGTTACATGCGATATATGTCATCTGTCATGCACAGGTTCTTTTTCAGTCCACCTCCCGGGGGCTTTTCCCAGGGAAAAACCCATAATATTTCTCTTCGGGTCAGGAGGACTTTTGCGGGTCCATCGCCGAAAGCGATGGGTTTTCTTACCACTCAATCAAAAAGGAGACACCATGGGCGTTTATAAAGACCAGAAGGAATTCGAAGCCATCCTCTCCCGGCTCTGGGACAAAATTTTAGACACGCCATCCATTGTTGGATCGGTATCCGGCGTAAAACTCGTTGCGAGATTCAGGTACACGGACTTTCCGTCCACCCTCTACATTGATATTTCCGGGGATGCGCCCCGATACTATTTCAATCCGGAAAAGGAGGTCCAGCCGGATGTGGACATGATTCTCTCCTCTGAGACCAGCCATCTGTTCTGGATGCAAGACCTAAATGTTCCCATGGCCATCGCCACCCGCAAGATCATCCCCAAAGGATCGGTGCAAAAAGCCTTAAAACTCATCCCCGCGCTGAAGCCGGCCTTTGCCATGTATCCGGAGGTGCTAAAGGAATTCGGCCGGGAGGATCTGTTAACAAAGGCCGCCACGCGGAAAGCCAGAAAAAAGCCGCCCCTGCGGGGCCTTCTGGATGTTTTCAAAAAAAAGGAAATTCATCCGGATGTCCTGCCGCCCTTTCCCATGGAGTTTACAGAGGCCCGGGAATCGGCCCAGCCGAAATTAAACAAAAAGACCCGATCCGTCACGGACAAGGACCTGCTGAAAACCATGTGCGTGATCCGGGCGTTTGAAGAGCACCTGGCCGGCGCGTTTAAAGAGGGAAAACTCCCCACCGAGGCGATTCACCTGTCCATCGGCCAGGAGGCGGTGGCGGCCGGGGTCTGCATGAATCTTCGGGAGTCGGATTATTTAAACACCACCCACCGGGGCCACGGCCATATCATCGCCAAAAACGCAAACCTCAACCGCATGATGGCCGAAATCTACGGCAAGGCCGATGGGCTCTGCGCCGGCAAAGGCGGATCCATGCATGTGACCGACGGCGGCCGGGGGGTTCTGGGAGCCAACGGGATTGTGGGAGCGGGTTACCTGCTGGCCATGGGGGCGGGATTCGCCATCAAACACCAGAAGCGCGATGATATCTCCGTGGTCATCGCCGGCGACGGCAGCGTCAACCAGGGGATGTTCCATGAATCCATGAACATGATCGCAGTCTTTGATCTGCCCGTGCTGGTGGTCGTGGAAAACAACCTCTACGGCGAGTTCACCCATGTGGAGAAACATTCGGGGGTCCCTGAAATCCATAAACGCGCCGCAGCCTATAACATAAAATCTTACCGGCTCGACGGAAACAAGGTGAAGGAAGTCTTTCAAAAGGTCGGGGAGATTATTTCCGAGATGCGAAAAGACGGCAAGCCCCGGCTGATCGAGCTCATGACCTATCGCTGGCGAGGGCACATGGAAGGCGACCCGGAGCTCTATCGGGACCAGGCGGAAAAGACAAAATACCAGGAACAGGACCCGATCCTTCAGTTGACCAGAGACATGCTGAGCAGCCGCACCGCCTCCGAATCGGAAATCGCGGCTGTTCAAAAAGCCGCCGCAGACGAGGTGAACGCCGCAGTGGCCTATGCGGTTAAATCCCCTGAACCGGAAATAAAGGTCCTTATGAAAGATGTGTACACACCCGAACAGGATACTTACTTCAAGGGGGACATGAGGCCTTCCGGGGACAAAGAGGTATCCGTCGCCCAGGCGATTAATGAAGCCCTCGCCGAAGAGATGACAAGAGACGACAGGGTATTTCTCTGGGGCGAGGACGTGACCCTGGGCGGTTATTTTAATGTCACCGAAGGGCTGCTGGAGCGGTTCGGCAAAAACCGGATCATCGACACGCCGATCAGCGAATACGGTATTGTGGGCGGGGCCGTGGGAGCGGCCATGACCGGAATGCGCCCGGTGGCCGAGATCCTGTTTTCGGATTTTCTCACCTGCTGCATGGACCCCATCATCAATCAGGCGGCCAAGCTGCGTTACATGACCGGCGGGCAGGTCTCCATCCCCTTGACCATTCGAACGCCCGTGGGCAGCGGCATCGGGATGGCGGCCCAGCATTCCCAGTCCATGGAAAAATTCTTTCTGGGCGTGCCCGGTCTCATGGTGGTCGCCCCTTCAGACCCGTTCACCGCCAAGGGGCTGCTGAAATCCGCCATCCGGCTCAACAATCCGGTGATCGTCTTTGAGCACAAACTCATGTACGCCGAGACCGGGAAAATCCCCTCCGGCGAATACACCCTCCCCCTGGGCAAGGCCTTAATCCGCAGAAGCGGTGAAGATGTGACCATGGTGGCCCATCTCCTGAGCGTCGGGGCCTGCATGGAGGCCGCGGAAGCATTGAGCAACGAAGGCATCCGCGTGGAGGTCATCGACCTGTGCAGCCTTTATCCCATGGACACCCTGACCATTTTAAACTCCGTGAAAAAAACCGGCCGGCTGATCACCGTGGAAGAGGGTCCCTGCACCGGCGGGATCGGCGCGGAGGTCATCGCGCGGGTAGCCACCGCCGGGTTTAATGTCCTCAAAACCGCCCCGGTCAGGATCGCGGCGCCGGAATGCCCCATCCCCTACGCCAAAAACCTGGAAAACGCCATAATGCCCACCTTGGCCAGGATCGCGGATGCGGTAAGAAAAATGATGTGATTCCAAGCTCCGGTTGTTTCATCAAGCCCCTGGATACGGCCGCCATAGGCTCAGGGGCCGATGGTCAGTCGCATCTGGCGGATCGAGACGTCCAGCCCGGCCCGCATGCACAGCTGGGCGATCTCCTTTTTTTTCTCGGCGCTGTTCGCTTTAAAGGAGACAATAATCGTGCAGATATGGTGTTTCCTGAGGACCTCCGGCAGCCGCTCCCCGCCTCCGAAAACCGGATAGCCGCTGATCTTTTTGCCTTTTTTCAGCGGATCGTCGTCGATAAACCCCACCAGGGAAAGCCCCAAATCCTTATTGGTCTCGATCTCCCGGGCGGTCATCTGTCCGCCCACACCGGCGCCGTAGATCAGGGCCGGCTTGCCATCCCGCCTGCCGCGGATGGCCCATTCATCCAGCATCCTGAAAAAAAATCTGGAAAATGAAATCAGAATCAGCATCAAGCCCCAGTAAATCACAAAAACCGCCCGTGAAAAGCTTTGAAACCGGTAGACAAACAGCAGGACCAGCATGGCCATCAGGGTGCCGCCGGTCACCCCCTTGAGGTACACGGAAAGATCGCTCAGCCTGGAGCCCCGCCACAGACGCTGGTACACCCCGAAACCATAAAAACAGAATATCTGGCAGGCAAAAAGGATCGGCAGGGATCTTAAAAAAAACTTGAAGTTGGGGCCCGGCTCCCCCTCAAACCGCAGCAGGTAGGAAAGGTAATAGGCCAGCGTGATAAGGACCAGATCCAGAAGAATCGAAAACAGGGTCCTGCCGTAACCCGCCTCAAACCACACCGCAACAAAAGAGCCGTTTTCCTTTCCAGGCGGTTTTGGTTTTTCCGAATAGACCTTGACGTTCCCCAGATAGATCCAGAACAGCAGAACAAAAACAAGGTAAAGGGCGATGACGACCACCACCACCCCGATGTTCATAGGATAAATGCCCAGGGCGATCAGCCCGGAAGCAACGGCCAGCAGATACAGAATCAGCACCGCCTTTTTTTCCGAAAGCCCGATGGCCACCAAGCGATGGGAGGAGTGATCCTTCCCGCCCTGAAACACGGAGCGGGAAAACATCCGGCGCATAAAACTCACAAAGGCGGTGTCCAGGATCGGAATAAACAGGATCAGGCAGGGAATCGCAATGACGGAAACCTGTTGAAAAAAGCTCCCCCCGGGGCTGTTTGACGGGCCCACGGTCACGGCCAAACAGGCCAGGACGAACCCGATGAAAAGGCTCCCCGCATCCCCCATGAAAATGGAGGCCGGGTGGAAGTTGTAAATCAAAAACCCGAGTACCCCCCCCATGTAGGCGGCGAGGATCAGGCTGACGGCCCCCCCCATGGTCTGAGCCCCCTGGGTCAGCGAAAGCCAGAGGAAAAGAAAGAACCCCGCGATAACCGCGATGCCGGCGGAAAGCCCGTCCATGTTATCCAGCAGGTTGAAGGCGTTGGTGATACCGACCAGCCAGATGATGCTGACCAGCAGGTTCGCTGTTTTCGATTCAAACCAGCTCACCTGAAAGCCGAAAACAACCAGGGCCGAGGCGATGATCACCTGCACGATCAGCTTGTACTGGGGGTTGAGCTCGAGAATATCGTCAACGAGGCCCAGAAGAAAAATCGCCGACGCCGCCAGCACCACCGGAAGGAGCGGCAATACAAACGGGCTGTACTCCCCGAGACAGAGCGCGCCGGCCTGCCAGGACAGCATCATGCTGATAAACATACTGACCCCGCCGAACAGCCCGGTGGGGGTTTTGTGCCACCGGTCCACCCGGGGTTTGGCCGCAAAGCCCCACCTCACCGCAAGCCGGCCAGCCGCCGGCGTCAGGATCAGGGAGAGGGAAAAGGAAAGCAAAAACGCGATGAAATAGGCCAAGGCATGGCTCATGGATCAAAGGTAATACTCAATGACGCTCCGAATGATCGCCTGCAGGTCGTTTTTGGGTTCATAGCCGATCAGGTTCTTGAGCCTGGTGATATCCGGGGAGCGCCGCTGCATGTCCTCGAAACCCGGTCCGTAGGCCCGCTCATAGCTCAGATACTCGATATCCGAAGAACTCCCGGTCATCTGCTTTACCATCTGCGCCAGATCGATAATCGTGACCTCGTGCTCATTCCCCACATTTACGACCTGTCCGACGGCCCGGGGTTCATTCATCAACCGGATCATCGCGTCCACCGCGTCGTAAACGTGAATAAAGCTTCGAGACTGTTTTCCGTCCCCGTAAATGATGATCGGCTTGCCGATCAAGGCCTTTTGAACAAAATTGGGCAGCACCATACCGTACTGGCCGATCTGCCGAGGGCCGACCGTGTTGAACAAACGGGTAATGATGACCGGCAATTTTTTCTCCTCATGGTAGGCCAGGGCCAAAAACTCATCAAACTCTTTGGAGCAGGCATAAGCCCAGCGCCTTTTGGTGGTGGGTCCCATCAGCCGGTCCTCGTCCTCCGCCAAAGAGCGCGGGTTGTCGCCGTTCATGATCTTTCCATACACCTCGCTGGTGGAGGCGATGAGCACCTTTTTTTTATAGTGATTGGCCACGGAAAGCACGGTTTCCGTGCCCTTGACGTTGGTTTCCAGGGTCTCCACCGGGCGGTTCATGATCAGCTTGACCCCCACGGCAGCGGCCAGATGATAGACCTGGTCGCATTTGGAAATGACCTCATGCATCAGGGACTCGTTCAAAATCGTGTCAACAATCAGATGAAATCTCTTGTTCTTCTTATGCTGGCGAACATTTTTCATACTGCCGGTGCTGAGATCATCGATGGCATAAACCTCATGATCCGCGTCAATCAACCGGTCCACAAGGTGGGAACCGATAAACCCCGCACCGCCAGTGATCAGTATTCTCATCGCTATCCCTTACAACATCCATCCCGTTTTATGATTGAATAAAAAAATCAGCACTGTGGGGGAATCTCCACGGCGGCCGCCTGCAAACGCCCCCGCCTTGCCTTTTCCCAGACAGGGGCCAGGCCGCGTCCGGCCAGGATCGCATAAAACCGAAGGCTTAACGCCAAGAACACCAGGGCCTTGGCCGCAGCCGACCCCCTGGACCGGCAGTGCTTGCAGAAAAAATAGTGCGCGCTTCGGTGAAACTCCAGAAGCGGCCGGATTTCCCTTCCGCTGCTTCGCCCCACATAATGCACAATGGACGCCTGGGGGGTGTACACCACAGACCATCCCTTTTCAGACATCCGTCTGCACCAGTCCGCATCCTCCCAATACATGAAAAACCGTTCGTCCATCAGGCCGACCTCTTCCACGGCCTTTCTTCTGACCAGCATGCAGGCGCCGGAGACCCAGTC
>DYLE01000142.1 GCA_020722245.1 Desulfonema limicola | reverse complement strand
AAGAGATGACGGTCGCGGCCGAAAAGCAGGAGTTTGAAATTGCAGCCCAGCTCAGGGACAAGCTGTTTGCACTCGAAAAGGTGATTGAAAAACAGGTCGCAGTAACCGCTGACTTTGCGGACCGGGATATCATCGCCGCCGTGCAAAATGAAACCCGCACCCTTGCCGTTATTTTGTTTGTGCGCCAGGGCTTTCTTCAGGGGATGCGTCATTATGAGTTTAAGGACGGCGTTACGGAGGCACCTGAGGTCGTCAGGGCTTTGATGAATCAGTTTTACGACGGTTCCCGTTATATTCCCGAAGAGATCATCGTCCCGGCACCCCTTGATGATGCGGTTCTGTGGGAAACACCTCTTTCCGCCCTGAAGGGAAGCCGGGTGAGGGTCCTTTCGCCCCGGCGCGGCGATCGGCTCAGGCTGTTGGAGATGGCGCAGGAGAACGCGCGGACCCTGCTGGAAAATCTCACCCGCGTGGCAGATACGAGGCATCGGCTTTTAGAGCGGCTTCAGTCCCGTATGGGGCTGACCGTTTACCCGCGCCGGATCGAATGCTTTGATAACTCCGGAATTTCAGGGAGCGCCCTGGTTGCCGGGCGGGTGGTGTTTATCGAGGGGGAACCGGACCGATCCTTATACCGCCGGTATGCCATGCATACGGTCGACCTGCAGGATGACTATGCCTGCATGGCCGAGGTGCTTAAACGGCGGTTTAAAAACGACGAGAATCCCGAGTCCCTGCCGGACCTTCTGATGGTTGACGGCGGCAAAGGACAGCTCAACATCGCGGTTGCCGTGCTGGAGCGGCTGGGTTTAAAGGGCCGGTTTGATCTCGCAGGAATCGCCAAAAAAGACGAGACAAGGGGAGAGTCTGCAGACAAGATCTATATCCCCGGCAGGGCCAATCCGATCAATTTTTCGCAGAATGCGGATCTGCTTTTATTTCTTCAGCAGATACGGGATGAGGCCCACCGCTTCGCCATCGCCTATCATCGAAAAAAAAGAGGCAGGACCGCCTTGGCCTCCCGTCTTGACATCATACCCGGGATAGGGATAAAGCGCAAGCGGACGCTGCTGACCCATTTCACGAATATTCAGAACATACGGGAAGCCTCCCTTGAGGAGATCGCATCCCTTCCCGGCATGAGTCTGAAGGCCGCGCAGGCTGTTCACAGCGCTCTTTCGAAACCTTGATTTTTCGAAAAGAAAACAAAAGCGGTTTTTCAGCCAAGCTTTTTTAAATCATCCACAAGCTTTTGAACCGCGGCCGCGGACCGCCCAAGGGCGGCATGCTCTTCTTTCGTCAGTTTGATCTGAATGATTTGCTCGATACCCTTTTTCCCGAGTTTTACGGGAACCCCCATGAAAAGCCCGTTTATTCCGTATTCTCCTTCGAGGTAGGCGGCGCAGGGAAGAATTTTTTTCTTGTCTTTGATGATGGCTTCGGCCATCTCCGCGGCCGCCGAAGCCGGCGCGTAAAACGCGCTTCCGGTTTTCAGCAGGCTCACGATCTCTCCGCCGCCGTTGCGGGTTCGTTCGACCAGCGCGTCGATGCGATCCTTGGGGATCAGTTCGGTGATGGGTATTCCGGCCACGGTGGAATACCGGGGAAGGGGAACCATGGTGTCCCCGTGCCCGCCCAGCACAAAGGCGTGCGTGTTTTCCACGGATACATCGAGCTCCTTGGCAATGAAACTCCTGAACCTTGCCGAATCCAGGACGCCGGCCATTCCTATCACCCGCTGCTTTGGAAATCCGCTGGTTTCAAAGGCAACATGGCACATGGCGTCCAGCGGGTTGCTCACGATGATCAGAATCGCATTCCGTGATTTTTCAGCCACCGCAGCGGTGACCTGTTTTATGATGTTTTTGTTGGTTTTGAGGAGGTCATCCCGGCTCATGCCTGGTTTTCGAGGAATCCCGGCGGTGATGATGACCACGTCAGAGTTTGCTGAAACATCATAGCTGTTTGAACCGATAAGATGTGCATCGTGTTTTTCAATAGGGGCGGCCTCCGCCAGGTCCAGGGCCTTGCCCTGGGGCAGTCCTTCTGCGATATCGACAAGAACGACATCGCAGAGCTCTTTTTCTGCAAGCCGCTGTGCGGTTGTGGCGCCGACATTCCCCGCGCCGATGACGGTTATTTTTTTATCCATGTTTTTTCCTTTTTAAAAGATGATGGCTTTTTGCTCAAGAATTTGAGTTTACCCTAGTACGATCATTTCTACCTGTCAATACAAATGTGTTTTACTATTTTATCTATATCTATTTAAATTTTATACATTTTTTGACGGATTCCTTGACAATGCCAGAGATTCACGGTATAAAACAAAAATATTTTTGAATTAAACCCTAGGCCGATTCTGACATGCCGGCGCGTTTTTAATCAGGCAGTGATCAAAGGGTAAAAATTTCTTGAGATAACCATCGATAAAGGTTAAATTTAAATCAAGTTTGCGGCTGTGCTGGGATTGTACAGGATTCCATTTTTTTTGAATCGAACAGGGGTGTTGGTGTACGCATCATGTCGAGGCAACCCATGAACCTTGAGGAAAAGATTCGGCTTTACTTCAAGGAGGCGGAGGTTTACCGGTCCCAATCCTTGCTGGATGAGGCGCTGGATAAATACCGAATGGTGGAGAAGCTGATTCAGGAGAACCGGAAGATTCAGAATAAAAAGCCTCTGCTGGAAAGGGTCGCAGCACGCATTGCTGAAATGGAGAAACGATGCAAAAAGGAGAATAAACCCGCCAAACCGCCGCCGGTTTCCGATGAGGCGCAGTCGCTCATGAAGGAGATGTTCAGCTTTGACGACCCGCAAACCAAGGGCTCAGCGTCCTTGGGCGGTGCCATCGCGCTGGCTCAGTTCGGTCAGTATGACAAGGCCATTGAGGAATTCAACCGGCTTCTGGAGTGCAGCGAGCTGAGGTTTGAAGCGGCCAAGCATCTTCTCCAATGCTGGATCAGCCAGAGGTATTCGGACTATGCGATATCCCTTTTTCAGAAATGGAAAAAAACCAAGTTTCTGCCCCTTGACCAGCTGGAAGCGCTCCGGAATCAGCTTCAAGGGATGTTGAAGAAAGAAGGGATCGAGCGGGATCTATCGGATATCGAGGTCAAAAAAACCGTGGAGCCGGATTCCGAGGTTGAGGATGAGGATATTTTAGACATCAATTCCATTCGGTTTGACCTGCCCCAGGGGCCTGACAAGGGAAGGCGGGTGGAATTGGAGGTGGGGTTCCAGTCGGGCAAGTTCATCAAGATGATCATCCCCAGAGAAGAAAAAAGCTTGATTCAAAGTATTAAGCCCGGCGATCTTTTAAAACAGATCGTGTTTTATTCGCCGGTGGCGATTTTTTCAGGGACCGGGTTTGTATCATCCAAAAAGGAGATCAGTTCGGGTCCGAAACGAGGTGATTACAGCCTTGAAATTAAAATCATCAGCATCTCATCCTGATGAGATTCGCGATCAGTGATGCCACATTGAAACGGAAGCCAGACCGGAATATGCGGCGAAGCTGCGCTGGAGACGGGCAATGGCGGTGATTAATCTGAAGAACCGTCAGATTGAATGCAAGATCGTTTACTACGGTCCCGGCCGAAGCGGTAAGACCACCAACCTGGAGTATGTTCATCGGGCGTTTAAAAAACAGGTCGCCGGCAGAATGATTTCCATTAATACAGATGGGGACCGAACCCTTTTTTTTGATTTTTTACCGTTAGGCCTGGGCAGGATCAAGGGATGTGACGTCAAGGTGCAGCTCTATACCGTGCCGGGTCAGGTGAAGTACGCCTCCACCCGCCAGCTGGTTTTAAAGGGGGTCGACGGAATCGTTTTTGTCGCGGATTCCCTGACCGTGCGGCGGGAAAAAAATATGCGGTCATTAAAAGAGATGCATGAAAATTTAAAGAGAATGGGATTGGATATTCGAAAAATTCCCCTTGTCCTTCAATTCAACAAGCGGGACCTGGGGAAAAAGGGATTGCCCGTGATGTCGGTTGAGAAAATGACCTACGATCTCAACCGGCAGTTGAAGGTCCCCTTTTTCCCGGCCAGCGCCATCAGCGGGCAGGGGGTCGGCGGCACCCTGACCCAGGTGTTAAAGATGACGCTTCAATACCTTCAACAAGAGTTCAAGTGGGCGTAGGCGGGTATCAAACGGCCATGAAACCCAACGTTGTGCTTAAAGGGAGCTTGAGTTTTTTAAACCTGGGCGAACTGCTTCAGTTCCTCGGCGGAAGCGGAAGCACGGGCGTTCTTCGTCTTTCCAGCATCTATGCCAAGGTCCCCGGGTATATTTATCTGGTCGATGGCAATCCAATACACGCCGATTACGGGGAAATCAAAGGGATGGAGGCTTTCAACCTGTTTTTCGGCTGGATGGACGGTCAGTTTGAGTTTTCCAGTGAGCCGGTCGCCTGCGACAAGACCATTCGAAAAAGCCGAATGGAGCTGATTCTGGACGGATTGCGGATGGTGGACGAGGGGAAAATCGAAAAGCTCGGCAGGGCTTCGGCGTCATCCCAATTCCATCTGACCAGTACCGCTTCATCGGATATTCCGGTCATTAAGGGACCGTTGGTGGATTATGTGTATGTGGTGGATGAGGAGGAGTTTGAGGGGGGAAAGGAGATCGTCGTTCAGGAGAAGTACGGGAACTGGTTGTGGGTGATCCTCCAGGGGACGGTGGAGGTGGTCCGGATTCTTCCGGAGGGATATGCCCCGATCAACCGGTTGACGGACGGCGCCTTTATCGGCGGGGTCGGTGCGTTGTTTCCAAAAGGGAATGTGCGAAGCGCGACGGTTCGGGCCATAAGCCGGGTGCAGCTGGGCGTTTTGGATTTTGAGCGGATTTTCAGGGAATACACCGCCGCCTCAGATGATTTCAAAAGGGTATTGATGTCCCTGGATTCCAGGCTGAAACAGGTGACGACCCATTGCGCCGAGGCCATACTTAAAAAAAACGAGGGGAAAGCCGATCTTTCGGATTTAAAATTGTTTCCTGTCTCCAATACCCCGGACGACAGGGTGCATCGAATCCGGGCCGGCAGAGCGGTCATCGTTCGGCAGGACAACAAGCATCCCATCATGCTCTGCACCCTGGGTCCGGGGGATATCCTCGGGGACATTCCTTTTTTGGGAACCGCGCATGAGCCGCATTCCGCATCCGTATATGTTTCGAAGGATTTCGAGACAGATGAAATCAACCTGACCGATATCAAACAGGAGTACGATGACGGCTCCGAAACCTTCAGGAACCTCATTCTGCATACGGCCACCTGCCTGTCCGTCACCACCGCAAGGCTGATGGGGGTTCTAAAACAGAAAACAGCCGAATGAGTAGATGGGGGTGGAATGTTTTTCCGTATAAAGAGCCAAATGCCGCAACTGTTTTTTGTAGATAAGGAGCATAACCATGACGAGCGATAAACGGAAACATGAAAGGTATGCCTTGTTGAACCTCTTATCGTACGTGTGCCTTGACGCCGAGGGCAAAGAGTGGACGCAGGGAATGGGAAGAACCTTAAACATCAGCGAGACCGGCCTTCAACTGGAAACCCATGAACCGGTTGATCCTCGGTATATCATATCGCTGGCCATCGGCATTGAGGATGATGTCGTGGACATTAAGGGGAAGGTGGTCTACTGCAATCGCGGAGAGAACGGCATGTTCGAGTCCGGTATCGAGTTCGTGGAGGTGGGAAGAGAGGGGATGAAGTCTCTGAAAAGGTATATCAGCGTGTTCAATAAACAGTACGGCGGTTAATGCCGGCGGCTCGCGGTAAAAAAAGGATATTCTAGATGACTCAGTCTTTATTTGAAACCGATTTTCCGGCAATACACCTGCTCAAGCGCGGCAAGGTGAGGGATGTGTATGACCTTGGGGATAAGCTACTCATGGTGGCAACCGACCGGATATCCGCCTTTGATGTGATCATGACGGATCCTGTTCCGGGCAAGGGGGAAATTTTAACCCGAATCTCCCTGTTCTGGTTTAAGACCATGGAACCGGTTGTCGCCAATCATCTGATTACGGCCGAGGTGGAGGATTATCCCGAGGTGTGTCGGCCTTATCGAAACGTCCTGGCCGGGAGAAGCATGCTGGTGAAAAAAGCCCAGCCGCTTCCCGTGGAGTGTGTGGTCCGAGGGTATCTCTCAGGTTCGGCCTGGCAGTCGTACCTTGAGTCCGGGAGTATCTGCGGTATTCCGCTTCCCAGGGGTCTTAAGGAATCGGACCGGCTGCCGGAACCCCTATTCACCCCGTCCACCAAGGCCGAGTCCGGAACCCATGACGTCAACATCGATTTTGATGAGGTGGTGAATCTCATCGGAAAAAACA
>DYLE01000141.1 GCA_020722245.1 Desulfonema limicola | reverse complement strand
CGGCGGAGGAAGAAGGAGAAAAAGAGACGGAGAAAGCCCCCGAAGAATAGCCGAAGCGCTGTTTTTCGATGGGTATTTCTGGTTTCATAAAATAAGACCAGACATCCGTTTAAAATGGGCGACAACACCCTATGGATGATTGTGGGCCTGGGAAATCCGGGCCGAAGGTATGACCAGACCCGGCACAACATCGGGTTTAAGGCCATTGACCGGCTGGCTAAAAGATACGACATTCCATTAAATAAGGAAAGATTTGAGAGCCGGTACGGCAAGGGGGAGATCGAAGGGGTGAAGGTCATGCTGGCCAAACCCATGGCCTACATGAATCGCAGCGGGCCTCCGGTATGCCGGTTGATAAAACAATACAGGATCGCGTTTAACCAGGTGTTGGTTATACATGATGACATGGATATTGATTTGGGAAAATTAAAAATTAAAGCGAAAGGAGGGCATGGCGGACACAACGGCTTAAAATCCATCATCGATGCCGCGGGTGGAGGGGAGTTTCCCCGCATACGGATCGGCATCGGGCGCCCCCTGGCGCATCTGGATGACGCCACGGCGCATGTTCTGGGCCGGTTTTCGGCTGAAGAAAAACAGATCCTCAAACCGGTGCTTCAGCGTGTGGAGGATGCCGTAACGACAATCATCCGTAAAGGTATCACCGAAGGCATGAATCAATTTAATCGAACCGTTCCAAACTGTTAACTCAAAACATGTAGGGAGGAAGATATGCAGTCTGTAATCGCAAACATTCCATTGACATGCGCCCTGATGGGAGTGGTGGGGATACTCTATTCCCTGGCGGTCGCTGTTTACATTAAAGGCAAACCCACAGGATCGGAAAAAATGGTCCAGATCGCGTCCGCGATCCAGGAGGGGGCCATCGCCTACCTTCGGCGCCAGGCCAAAAGCATGGGCACCGTGGGCGGGGTCATCTTTATCGTAATTATTTTCACCCTGGGCGTCAAAACCGCCATCGGATTCCTGATGGGGGCGTTAGCCTCTTTTATGGCCGGGTATATCGGCATGCGGGTTTCGGTCCTCGCCAATGTCCGGACCGCTGAGGCTGCCAAAAAAGGACTTGCCGCAGGTCTGGGGCTGGCATTCAAGGGCGGATCCGTTACCGGCATGCTGGTGGCCGGCCTTGCCCTGACCGCGGTGGCCGGGTATTACACCCTGTTGATCAAATCCGGGGCTCCTCTCAAGGATACCGTGGAGGCCCTGGTGGCCCTGGGGTTCGGCGGCAGCCTGATCTCCATCTTCGCCCGTCTGGGCGGCGGTATCTTCACCAAGGGCGCCGATGTGGGTGCCGACCTTGTGGGCAAGGTAGAAGCGGGTATACCGGAGGATGACCCCAGAAACCCGGCGACCATCGCCGATAACGTGGGGGACAACGTGGGCGACTGCGCCGGCATGGCCGCGGACCTGTTTGAAACCTACGCGGTGACCGCGGTCGCCGCCATGCTTCTGGGATTTCTGTTGTTTGACGGCAATCTTCTGGCCGTCCAGTATCCGCTGATCCTCGGGGCGGTTTCGATTCTGGCATCGATCATCGCCACGGTTTTTGTCCGGCTGGGTAAAAACGAATACATCATGGGCGCCCTTTACAAGGGGATGTTCGGCGCGGCCATCATCGCAGCCATCGCCTTTTACTTTGTCACCAAATCAAGCCTTGCGGGCGGATTAAACGGGATTTCAGAGATGAGCATCTACTACTCGGCCCTGGTGGGTCTCGGGCTCACCGTTCTGATCGTGATCATCACCGAGTATTATACCGGAATCTATCCGCCGGTTAAAAAAATCGCCGAGGCCTCCACCACCGGCCATGCCACCAACATCATCGCCGGTCTGGGAACAAGCCTTCAGGCGACAGCGGCGCCGGTGCTGGCCATCTGCCTGGCCATCGGCCTGGCCTACTATTTTGCCGGTCTTTACGGAATTGCTGTGGCCGCTGTATCCATGCTGTCCATGACCGGAATGGTCATCGCCATCGACGCCTACGGCCCGATTACGGATAATGCCGGCGGGATCGCCGAAATGGCCGGAATGGACGACAGCGTTCGGGCCGTGACCGACCCCCTGGATGCGGTGGGGAACACCACCAAGGCGGTCACCAAGGGGTATGCCATCGGATCAGCCGGTCTGGCGGCCCTGGTGCTGTTTGCCAGCTATACCCAGGAGTTCGTTCTGAAAGGCGGCGAAGGCGTCACCAAAATGACCTTTGATCTGAGCAATGTGGAGGTCATCATCGGCCTTTTCATCGGCGGGCTTCTGCCCTTCCTTTTTGCCTCTTTTGCCATGGGCGCCGTGGGAAGGGCCGGCGGGGCGGTAGTGGATGAGGTGCGGCGGCAGTTTCGGGATATCCCCGGCATCATGGAAGGGACCGCCAAACCGGATTACGGGGCATGCGTTGACCTGGTGACCCGTTTCGCATTAAAAGAAATGATGGTTCCCGCCCTTCTTCCGGTGATCGCCCCCCTTCTGGTGGGTTTCCTGCTTGGAGAGGTGGCGCTGGGAGGGCTTTTGATCGGAAGCATCGTCACCGGTCTTTTTGTCGCCATCTCCATGACCACCGGCGGGGCCGCATGGGACAATGCGAAAAAATATATTGAGAGCGGCTACTTCGGCGGCAAAGGGAGCGATGCCCATAAGGCCGCTGTCACCGGCGATACCGTCGGCGACCCGTATAAGGATACCGCAGGACCGGCCGTCAACCCGATGATTAAAATCCTCAATGTCGTGGCGCTGCTCATGGTGCCTTTCCTGTTGTAATCCATTTTAAACCTTAAGCAATTCATACCAAATAGGCTGGCCGAAAGGCCGGCCTATTTTTTTATTGCTTTGTTTTTTAAAGCCTGATATATAAAATCTTTTTAAAAAGCTTTTTTTAAAAAGCCTGGCGGTTTGGGGTACGCGAAATGAATAAAAAAGCAAAAACGATAGAAATCGAAAAACAAACAGGGGAAAAGGAATTTCAGGTCGGCGACCTGGCGGTTTATCCCGCCCACGGGGTCGGACGGATCGAATCCATCGAGCGCAGGACCATCAACGGCGCCAAGCACAAGTTTTATATACTGAAAATACTGGACAACAGCATGGTCATCATGATTCCGACCGCAAACATTAAATCCGTTGGGCTCAGGGAGATCATCCACAAGGACGAGGTTCCGAAAATCTACGCGGTATTAAAGAAAAGAAAGAACGATATCTTCGACAACCAGACCTGGAACCGGCGCTATAAAGAGTACATGAACAAGCTCAAAACCGGCTCTTTATACGACGTGGCCGAGGTCTTTCGGGACCTTTTCCTGCTAAAGGCCGTCAAGGACCTGTCTTTCGGCGAACGTAAGCTTTTAGACACCTCAAAAGGGCTTCTTTTAAGGGAGCTGTGCACCGCCAAAAAAGCCGATGAGGAAAGCGTGTGGGCGGAGGTTAAATCCCTGTTCAAAACAAAGCACTGACCCTACGCATGGGCGATAAAAAACAGGGGTTTGCCTTTTTTGTGGAGAAAAATGACGCGGGAAAACGACTGGACACCCTGATCGCCGCAACCCTTCCCCATCTTTCCCGCAACACGGCCATCCGGCTGATCCGTCAGGGAATCATACGCGTCGACGGGGTGTCCAAAAAACCCGGGTTTAGGGTCAGGGCCGGCCAGAATATCGCAGGAGAGCTTCCCAATCCGGCCCCCAAGGGGCTTCAACCCGAGCCGATTCCCCTGGATGTCCTGTTTGAGGACGCCTTTTGTCTGGTGATCAACAAAAAACCCGGAATGGTGGTCCATCCCTCACCGGGCCATGACACCGGGACCCTGGTAAACGGGATTATCTATCATTATCCGGAGGTTGCAGGCGTCGGCGGGACGCCTTTGAGGCCGGGCATCGTCCATCGGATAGACAAGGACACCTCGGGCCTCCTTCTGGTGGCCAAAACAGAACAGGCGCATCGCCACCTGACCCTTCAGTTTAAAAAAAGGATGGTGCACAAATCATACCTGGGGTTTGTCCACGGAATCCCGCCGGCGGAAACCGGCCGCATCACCCTTTCCATCGGCCGCCATGCCACCCACAGAAAAAAGATGTCAGCCGCCGCCGTTAGCCGGAGCAGAGAGGCGGAGACCCTCTGGCGTGTTCAAGAACGGTTTGACCGGATCGCGCTTTTGGAGTTTGTCATAAAAACCGGCCGGACCCATCAGATCCGGGTGCACTGCGCGGCCATCGGTCATCCCATCATCGGGGATCCGGTTTACGGCCTTAAAAAACCGCAAAAACTGTTTTTAAACAGTCCTGAAAAGGCAGCCCTTATAAAAACCGTTCACCGGCAGATGCTTCATGCATGGCGGATGGAATTTCGCCACCCGGCCACCGAAAGCCCCATAAAGATCGAAGCCCCCCTTCCCGAGGACATGGTCTGTTTTCGAAACGCCCTTCGGGAAAAGCCGTCATCTTCGACCCAGGACGGATCACCTTCCATCAACCGGAATAAATAGTCGGTGATTTTCCTGGGTGACCGGAAGCGTTGTGATCGGCTTTCGGGCCGGGCCTGACATCACCCCTCCGCTGTAATCATAAACGGAATGCATGACGCTGCAGCAGCGCACCGCATGGCCTTCTCGAAGCGGATCCAGCCGCCTTCCCATATGGGCGCATCTATTCACAAACGCATGAAACCGATCGTCCTTGCCGCGCATCACCAGAACCCTTTGCGTCAACCCTTTACCCTCCAACCGGATCGCGCCGTCCACCGAAGAGAGTTCAGGGGCTCGATTCAGATCAATCACCACCCTTTTGTCCTGATAGATCCAGCACTGATCGTCAGCCGGCCGTCTGGTGTCACAAATGCCGAAAATACGCTTGAACAGACCCATACAACCCCCTTTTACCCCTGTTTAAGGTCTAGCCTGCACCTCTCTTCATAGATATCATAGGTCATCACGATCTCCTGACCTTCTTTCCTTTTTTCATTCAACGCCTTATATTCATTAATCATTCTCTCCTTAAAAGCCGCCTTTGACTCCCCTGTCCCTTCATGTCCGTACTGCCTCAGTTTTTGCTGCTGAATCTCCCACAAGGTATCGATGGAATACTGGGATTTTTCCTGAAACAGATCAGCGCCTTTCTGTGTTTCAGCCGGCTGCGGGCCAGCAGGGATCGCCATGCCCGGCCGGGCCTTTTCAGCATTTTCCCAGAGCTGGTACCAGGCCTTTTTGTTGTAGTAAATCTTCCATTGCAGGTTATCCAGCAGGGTCTCCAGGTGTTTATCGAGCACCGCAGAATCGATATGGTACCCCTGCACCCGTTCGATCAGCTCCAGATGCCGGGGATGGGGGTTACGCTGCCGGTCCGCCAGGTAGGCCCGGATTTTAGCATCCACCTCATCCACCTGTCGGCTCAGGTCCGAAATTTGTTTTTCAACCTGCTTTTTCCTTGCTTCAAGGTCTGAAGACCGCCGTTCCATAATAAAAAAATCTTATTTTTTTATAATTTTTTTTTGAATGAATGTATGGTCTTTTTTTTATCTTTAATACGTTTGATCTTTCGCAAAAACTTCAGGTCTTCCAGATCCTTCTGTCTTCCTGCGGCATATTTCATTGCGATGAGATCATCGAGCGAGGCAAAATAGACAAATATGCTGCCGAATTTTGCTTTTGTTTTGTTTTTCCATACCTGCTCAAAACTGACGCCCTTAACAAATGGATGAATATCGGTTTCCACAGCATTTTGGCGAATCAATAATTTCTTTTCCAGCAAATCTTTTACTTCAAGCTCGGTAACATCATAACCGAATTCCTTCAGCGCCATTAAGGCCTTTGTTGCATTGGCCTCATCAGGTCTTATAAAAATATCAATATCCAAAGTGGCGCGCGCGTATCCATGAACCGGAAACGCGGTTGCACCGATGATGACAAAATATACTTCATGTTCTTTTAATAATTTGAGTAGATTTTCCGCGTCCACGGTTTTTCAGCAACCTTTTCATTTCCGCTGATTTTTTTAACATCATCTCAAACCGCTGGCGTATCGTAAGAGAGGAAAGATATTTTAATTCAAACAGGATTTCCTTTTCTTCGTCGTGCTGGTCTAATTTCAATATCGGGCACATCAGGTAATTTTCCCCATGCAATTTTAGACATATCTTACTTTTTGAATTATATAAATATTGTCCATAAGAAAATCAAGATAGTGTAACATTCTTTCTGTAATTTCAGAAAAGCTTATGTCCTTTTATAGTTATCGATCTTGTCGCGGACCTTCCCGGGAGGCGATCCGGAGGGATCCTCCATATATCCCCCCGGATCATCCTCCCGCCGCAATGCCAAGACCTAAAACGTTGCATAAGCTGGACTTGAAATGTATGGGATAGATCAGGACTCCAATGGTTTATTCAAACAAACAAAAGGAGGAACTGAAATGCTCCACACAGA
>DYLE01000140.1 GCA_020722245.1 Desulfonema limicola | reverse complement strand
TCCGTTAATATTTTGTTTTTTACTGAAGAAGCCGGTCTACTCGACAAATGAATAAGTGGACAACTCCGAGCCCTGACGGAGGATATAGGATTCCCGCCTGTCTCTACTTTCCTGATTCAAAACCCGGGGTTCTCCTGTTTCTTAAAGGAGCGTCGAAATCAACCCCCGATTCGTAGTAATTATCCAAAAACAGTGCACCAAGAACGCCATGGGTGTTAAATGTAAAAATGTAAAGGGCGTCCCGCAATCCCGTTTAAACTTGTTTGCGCAAATACTGTTTTTTTGTTAACACAGCATCAGCAGCTTGAAACGCATTCAAGGATATGCACGTGACGAACCGGATGGATAAAAAAACCGACGGGCTGACCGTCATCACCACGCACACGAACGCCGATTTTGACGCCATGGGCTCCCTGCTGGCGGCCCACAAGCTATACCCCGGATCCATCGTGGTGTTTCCGGGTTTTCATGAAAAGGGGCTGAGGAACTTTTTCATAAACTCCATGGCCTACCTCTTTAACATGGTGAATGCAAAAACCATCGAGTCCTCCCAGGTCAAGCAGCTGGTGATCGTCGATACCAAACAGGCCTCCCGGATCGGGGAGCTTGCCTCCCTTGTGGGAAAACCCGGGGTTCAAATCCATATCTACGATCATCATCCGGCCATGAAAAACGATATTCGGCCGGATTTTGAGGTCAACCGTTCCACGGGCGCCAACGTCACCCTCCTCACCGAGCTTCTCATCGAAAAGAAAATCGATATCACACCGGAAGAGGCGACGGTCATCTGCCTGGGCATTTACGAGGACACCGGCTCATTCACCTTTCCATCCACCACGGAAAGCGATTTTATGGCCGCCGCCTATCTTCTGTCCAAGGGCGCCAACCTGTCCACCATATCCCATCTCATGTCAAAGGAGATGGAGCCCCGGCAAATCAGCCTGTTAAACGACATCATCAACGCCGCCCAGCACTACACCATTCACGGGGTGGATCTGGTGATCGCCTGCGTGGCCTGCGACGACTACATCCATGATCTGGCCTTTCTCGCCCAGAAGATGATGAAAATCGAAAACCTAAACGCCATTTTTGTCATTGCCCTCATGGGAAACAAGGTCTATGTCGCGGCCCGCAGCCGAATCCCGGCCGTGGATGTCGGTGCCATCGTCACCGAGCTCGGCGGCGGCGGTCACGGGTATGCCGCAGCCGCCGTCCTCAAGGACAAAACCATCGCCCAGACCGAGCACGAGCTGCTTGACATTCTTCAGCGGCGGGTGGGGTCCGGGCAGGTAGCCAAAAACATCATGTCCTCGCCGCCGATCACCGCCGACGCCGGCACCTCCTGCAAGGAGGCGCGGGAGCTTTTATCCCGCTACAACGTCAACGCCCTTCTCGTCACCGAAAAGGTTGATGAAAAGGAGCGGCTTCGGGGGTTTATTTCGCGGCAGGTCATTGAAAAGGCGCTCTACCATTCCCTGGACGACATCCGCATCGGCGAGTATATGACCACCGAGTTCGCCACCGTGGGGCCGGATTCGGAGCTGAACGAAATCCAGAGCAAAATCATCGAAAACAAACAGCGGGTGCTTCCGGTCATGCAGGACGACCGGATTCTGGGGGTCATCACCCGCACCGACCTGCTGAGCCTGCTGGTCCAGGAATCCCAGAACAAAGCCGGGCGGTTTGCGGATCCCGACCTGAAGGGAGCGCTTCCCCGGACGAAAAACATCACCGGTTTCATGGAGGAACGGCTTTCGCCGCGTCTTCTCGATGTCCTGCGGCGCATCGGCGAGGTGGCCGAGGAGACCGGCTGTTCCGCCTATGTGGTCGGCGGGTTTGTGCGGGACCTGTTTCTTTACCGCCAGAATGAGGACCTGGATATCGTCATCGAGGGAAATGGGATCAAGTTTGCAAAAAGCTTCGCCAAACGCCACCGCACCCGGATCAATACCTATGACAAGTTCGGCACCGCAGTCATCATTTTTGAGGACGGGTTTAAGATCGACGTGGCCTCGGCGCGGATGGAGTACTATGAATTCCCGGCGGCCCTACCCACCGTTGAAATGAGCTCGATCAAGCTGGACCTTTTTCGGCGGGACTTCACCATCAACACCCTGGCCATCAGCCTGAACCCGAACAGGTATGGAACACTCATCGACTTTTTCGGGGCGCAGCGGGACATCAAGGAAAGAGCGATTCGCATCCTCCATAACTTAAGCTTTGTCGAAGACCCGACCCGTGTTTTCCGCGCCATACGGTTCGAACAGCGGTTCGGTTTTAAAATCGGAAAACTCACCGCCGGGCTGATTGAAAACGCCGTCAAGATGGATTTCTTCAGACGGCTATCGGGGCGAAGGGTGTTCTCAGAGCTCTGCCAGATCCTCAAGGAGGACAACCCTGCCCCCGCCCTGATCCGGCTCAATGAATTCAACCTGCTCAAGGTGATCGATCCCTCGCTTCGATTGGATTCCCAGATGATCACCCATTTTAATTCAGCCAAAAAGGTGCTCTCCTGGTTTGACCTGCTGTTCACCGGGGAGACCTACATGAAATGGACGGTGTATTTTCTATTGCTGATGCGTAACGCCGATGAACGGAAATCCGAAGAGGTCTGCAGCCGGTTTGAACTGTCGCCGAAATACCAGAAAATTTTCATCAGGGAGCGTCTGGACGCCGAGGCCTGCCTCAACCGGATCCACCGGACCTTTCCGCTTAAAAACAGCCAGTTATACGGGGAGCTCAAGGAGTTTCGGATCGAGCTGATTCTCTACATGATGGCGATCCTGTCCAACCCCCGGATCATCAAGGCGGTATCCCATTACATAACCGACCTTCGGCATATTCAGCTTTCCGTCAGCGGACGGGATATCAGGGCCCTGGGGCTTTCCCCCTCGCCGGTTTACGGGAAAATCCTGAGAGCGGCCCTGGATGCGCGGTTAAACGGCGAAATCAAAACCCGGGAAGAGGAGCTTGAGTTTATTCGCAGCCATGTTGCCCAGCTTTGACCCGATCCAGATGATGCTGATGATCATCCCCCTCCTGTTTGCCGTGATCGTTCATGAGGTCGCCCACGGCTATGTTGCCTTTCGGCTGGGCGATCCCACCGCCAAACTGGCTGGCCGGCTCAGCTTAAACCCCGTCCGGCATATCGATCCCCTGGGATCGCTCATCCTGCCTGCGGCCCTTGCGATCTCCGGCTCTCAGGTGATCTTCGGCTACGCTAAGCCGGTCCCGGTCAACTTCTCCAACCTGATGCATTCGCGATGGAAAATGGCGGCTGTGGCGGCGGCCGGGGCGGCCGCCAACCTTCTGTTGGCGCTCATCTCCGGCGGGGTGTTCCAGATCATCAACCATTTTAAACCCATCGGGGAAGGCCTAATCAGTGGAGCCGCCGCGCCCTTATTGCTTCAGCTTTTCGCCTACAGCGCCATCATCAATCTGGTGCTGGGGTTTTTCAACCTCCTCCCCATCCCTCCCTTGGACGGCGGCCGGATCCTTACCCTGCTGCTGCCGGCTCACATCAGGCAAAAAATCCGGCCTATTGAACCTTTGGGGTTTTTTATCCTGATCCTGTTTTTGTTTACAAATCTGTTTGATCTTTTTGTTTCATTTCTGATAACCCCTCTGGTAAACTTGCTTATTCAAGGCTGAAACAATCGGAATGGAACCCAGGAGAACACCAGAAATGAGTTTAAGAAAAAGGATCGTCAGCGGCATGCGGCCCACCGGCGCGCTGCATCTCGGCAACTACCACGGCGCCCTGGCCAACTGGATCGCCATGCAGGACAACTACGACTGTTTTTTCTTCATCGCGGACTGGCACGCCCTGACCAGCGATTATGAGGACGCGGGCGGGGTCCTGGAATTTTCCCGCCGCATGCTCATCGACTGGCTGAGCGCCGGGCTTTCCCCTGAAAAAAGCACCCTGTTCGTCCAGTCCCATGTCAAGGCGCACGCCGAGCTTTTTCTGCTGCTTTCCATGATCACCCCGCTTCCGTGGCTTGAACGCAACCCCACCTACAAGGAGCAGATGGACGCCCTGCGGGAGAAGGACCTGTCCACCTTCGGGTTTCTGGGATATCCGGTGCTTCAGGCCGCCGACATCATCATTTACAAGGCGGAAGGGGTCCCCGTGGGAATCGACCAGGCGCCGCACATCGAAATCACCAGGGAAATCGCCAGGCGGTTCAACCACCTCTACGGCAAGGTCTTTCCGGAGCCCGCCACCATCCTCACGGAAACCGCAAAGATCCTGGGGATTGACCGCCGTAAAATGAGCAAAAGCTACAACAACGCCATCTACCTGTCGGACCCGCCGGAGTCGATCCGGACCCGGGTGTCCCAGATGATCACCGATCCGCAGCGGGCCAGAAAAACCGATCCGGGAGACCCGGAGGTCTGCAACGTGTACACGTTTCATAGGATCTACTCCCCGGCATCGGCCGTCGCCGCCATCAGCCAGGACTGCCGGTCCGCGCGCATCGGATGCGTGGAATGCAAAAAGCAGATGGCGGAAAACCTCATTCAAGCCTTGGAACCCATTCGGGAGAAGCATCGCTACTACAACGATCACCCGAAGGTCGTGGAGGAGATCATCGCCGCCGGGGATGTCAAGGCCGCCGAGGTTGCGAAGGCCACCCTGCGCGAGGTCAGAGCGGCCATGAAACTGTAGCTTAAAAACCTGCGGGAAGCGCAAATGGCCACCCAATCCTATGAAATAAAACTGGAGAACGTCTTTGAAGGCCCCATGGACCTTCTGGTCCACCTCATCAAAAAAAATGAGGTGGACATCTACGACATCCCCATCTCCCTGATCACGGACCAGTTTTTGGCCTACCTCGACTGGATGAAGTCCTTAAACATCGAAATCGCGGGGGATTTTCTCGTTATGGCCGCGACCCTCGCCCACATCAAATCCCGGATGCTGCTTCCCGGCAGCGCCGATGACTCCGCGGAAGAAGACGAGGAGGACCCCCGGCTGGAGATCACGGGGCAGCTTCTGGAGTACCTTCAGATCAAATCGGTTGCCCAGCAGCTCTGCCAAAGGCCTATTCTGGATGAAGATGTATTTGTACGGCAGGGCGAGGATGCGCTTTCCCTGGTCGACCTGGAAACCGGGGTGGTGAAGACCGATCTGTTTGAACTGATCCAGACCTATCATAAGCTGCTTGAAAACGCCTCCGGCAAAAACGGCATCCTCATCACCCCGGAACGCATCTCCGTCAAAGACCGTATGACCGAGATCATTCAAATCCTGGAGGAGAAAAAAACCGTCAGCTTCATGGAGCTGGTCGCCCAACGATTCGAACGGATTGAAATCATCATCACGTTTTTGGCTGTTCTGGAAATCATCAAACTCAATCTGGCGCGAATCGTCTTAAATAAAAAACAGGACGCCTTACGGCTGTATTACCTGTGACCGCTGATCAATCCGCCTGGGGCGGCCTTTTTGGCGAAAACCCAGCGGGTTTTTGAAGCGGCATCCGGTTTGAGGCAAGATGGAAAACCTTAAAAATATCATCGAAGCCCTGCTTTTTATCTCGGAATCCCCGCTGCGGCTGGACCAGATCAAAAAGGCCGTTCCGGAAGCCGATCCTCAAAACATCAGAAAATCCGTGCTTGCCTTAAAAGACGAGTATGAAAAAAGGGCGGGCGGGTTTCTGCTGGTGGAGGTCGCCGGGGGATATCAGTTCAGGACCCGGCCCGAATACAAGGAATGGATCGGCCGGCTTTTTCAACCATCCCCCCAGAGGTTAAGCCCAGCCGCCCTGGAAACCCTGGCGATTGTGGCCTACCGGCAGCCTGTGCTGCGCAGCGAGATCGAACAAATCCGGGGGGTCAACTCCGGCAACACCCTGCGCATCCTGCTTGAACGAAAGCTGATCCGGGTGCTGGGACGAAGGGAAATCCCCGGAAGGCCCCTGGTTTACGCCACCACTCAGAAATTTTTGGAAACCTTTGACCTGAAAAGCCTAAAAGACCTTCCCACCCCCAAAGAAATCGATGGGATGGAATTGACCCCTTCGGCCTCGCCCGGCCAGGGGCCTCTTGAAGTCACCGCCGATGAACCTGAAACGGGAAAAAATAGTACTTGACTTATTTACCCGGCTCACCATACAAGTTTAAATGTTTTGGGCGGTTAACTCAGCGGGAGAGTGCTACCCTCACACGGTAGAAGTCGGAGGTTCAAATCCTCTACCGCCTACCAGATAAACCAAAAGGCTTACAGGGATTCTTCCTGTAAGCCTTTTTTTAGGCATGCTTAAACCGCTCCTCAATTTTTCTATTGCCTTCAAACCCCACAATCCGCCAGAAACAAGACTTCGTTTCGATTTTGAAAAAACCCTATCCCTTTTAAATAAACCCACACGAATCGAAACGCAGGGAAAAAGTAAAAATCCTGGCCCAGAGGACCAGGCCTTGTCTTGCCCCTAAAAGGG
>DYLE01000139.1 GCA_020722245.1 Desulfonema limicola | reverse complement strand
AAGAGCAAAAGCTGAAATTTTAAAGAAGATGCAGGTTCAATGCCACGGATTCAGGGAAGCCTTAAACGACCGGCCCTTTTTATATAATCGGTGCCCTATCCCCTTGCCGTGCGCGTGCTTGGTGCTCATACGATGCAAAAATATCACAAACACCATGACATTTTCTAAAAACCAATAAAGACTTGACATCATTGACAGCTTTCTATTAAAATGAATTTACTCTTTTGACATTGAAATAAAAACCCATGAAACGATATCCTATAAGCCGACCTTTGCGGGCGTTGAGCCTGATGCTTTTCTTCCTGGTCATGCTCCCGGCGACCCTGGGAGGGGAGATTTATTCCTATGTGGATCAGTATGGGGTGGCTCACTTCAGCAATGTTCCGACGTCCAGAAGGTATAAGTACGTGGAACCCGAGATGACGGAAACCGAAAGCCTTTCCTTTGGGACGCGTCGCATTTTTCGAACGACCCGCCATGACCGGTACGATGATGTGATTCGTGAAGCGGCCAGAACCCACGGCATTCGGTTTGAGCTCCTCAAGGCCATCATTCGCGTGGAATCGGGGTTTGATCCCTATGCGATTTCCAGCGCCGGCGCCATGGGGCTGATGCAGCTTATGCCTGAAAACTGCGACCTGTTAAACGTCAGGGACCCGTTTGACCCCTATGAAAACGTGATGGCCGGCACTCAATACTTCAAATGCCTGCTGCAAAAATACCAGCTGAATCTGCCGTTGACCCTTGCCGCTTATAACGCCGGTCCAGGCGCCGTGGACCAGTACCAGGCTATCCCCCCCTACCCGGAAACGCAAAACTTCGTTGAAAGGGTGCTCAAGTACTACGATCACTTCCTAAGCCATCACGATTAACCCCATAGACGATGCGTCAAGACATCCATCCGCCCATCGACGGCTTGAGATACTCCACCGGGGCGGCGAATTTTTCGTCCTATATCCACCGATTTTAAAACCGCATGCAAAAATTCTGCTGGGCTCTCTTTTCCTGCCACCTGACCGTCACCGGGCCTTAAGCGGCATAAACTGCCTGTTAAAACTTGACAAACAAGATGATTCCTGAAACACATAAAACATTGAAAGATAGACTTTTATCTTTTCTCTACGAAAATGAAAGGAATCAACCCATGGGCTAACCCAAGGAAAAATACAAGGCGCTGAAACATAAATACGCGCTAAAAGGCGACACCGCGTATTATCTGGAATTGTTCGGTCATTTTTTGGCCAAACGGGAAGGGTATCAAAAGATGGATGGCATGGACGCCATCTTTTATTACCTGGTTCAAAAACATCACTGGCTGCCGCGAAATGTCCGTTCCATGAGCATAGATGATCTGTGTTTTGTGCTTGGCGAAGAAATGGCAAACTGGAGGGCGCCGAAAGAGTCGCGGGATATCGACTAAATAGCCTTTCAGATAAAAAAGGCGGGGAGGATCAAAGCCGCATTTTTTATAAAAATTGAAAAAAACTGATAAAAAGCCGCTTCGAAAGGGATCGGCGGGCAGGTCTTAAGAATTTTTTTCATCTTCCTTTTGTCCGGATTTCTCCGGAAACAGATAAAGAAGGGCTTTGATCAAAAAGAAAAAAATGATGAGAAAGCTAAAAACACCGGCAAGGCCATATCCCATCAACTCCACTCCCAATCCAATCTGATCCATCAAAGGGTCCTCCTTTTACCAGTTCAGCAGCCAGGGCACCAGCGCCAGAACCATGGCGCCGGCGATGATCGATCCCAGCTGGCCGGCGACATTGGCGCTCACCGCCTGCATGAGAAGAAAGTTGGAACGATCCTCCTGTTGCGCCATCCGCTGAATGACCCGGGCGGACATGGGGAAGGCCGATATCCCGGCTGCGCCCACCATGGGATTGACCTTTTGCTTTGAAAACAGGTTGAGCAGCTTGGCGAACAACACCCCGCCCACCGTGTCGAAAATAAAAGCGAGCAGCCCCATGCCCATGATCAAGAGGGTCTCTGTGCGCAAAAATTTTTCATACGACATGGTGGAGCCGATGGTGATGCCCAAAAGCAGCGTGACCAGGTTGGCCAGTTCGGACCGGGCGGCCTTGGAAAGCCGATCCACAACGCCGGATTCATGCAGCAGGTTGCCGAACATCAGAAAGCCGACCAGGGGCACGCTGATGGGTGCAAGGATTCCGGCGACCACGGTCACCACGATCGGAAACAGGATTTTAACGGTTTTGGATATTCTGATATCTTCATAGTCCATGCGGATCTTGCGCTCTTCGGCGGTGGTCAGCAACCGGATCACCGGCGGCTGAATAATGGGCGCCAGCGACATATAGGAGTAGGCCGCCACCGAAATAGGCCCGAGCCATTCTTTGGCGAATTTGGAGGCCACATAAATGGAGGTGGGCCCGTCGGCCGCGCCGATGATGCCGATGGATGCGGCGGTGGGAAGATCAAACCCGAAAAACAGGGCTGCCAGCAGGGTGAAAAATATTCCGAACTGGGCTGCGGCGCCGAAAAACATCATCTTCGGGCACAAAAACAGCGGCGAGAAATCCACCATGGCGCCTACCGCCAGAAAAATCAGCACCGGAAATATCTCCGTTAAGATTCCCGTCTCAAAAAAAATTTTTAATATGCTCGGCTCGACCTTGAAGGCCTCCCCATCCCGAATAATGTAATCCAGCTTTTCGGTGAAAAAAACCGCCATATCCGGATACCGATGGATCAGCGCAGTTACGGTTTCATCTAAAACCGGATCAAACTGCCACACGGTTTTTAAAGGGATGTTGACGAGAATGGCCCCAAACCCGATGGGAAGCAGGAGCATGGGCTCATAATCTTTTTTAATCGCCAGGTAAATCAGTATCCCGCCGATGGCGTACATGACAAAATGTTCCCATCGCAGGGTGACAATACCTTGAAAAAGTTGTGTAAAATTTTCCATCCCGATCAAACCCCTTGGATGTATTGGAAACAAATGGTAAAATATTTTTACCCATATCTTTTGTTTTCTACCCAAAACCCATAGGGATAATCAAATAAAAAATGATGTGATTTCAATTTTACTTTTCCCGCCGATTTCTTTAACATTTCAATCCATCCCCGGATTTAAACACGGCTCAAAAAAATGCATTCTTTTTTCGCTGATTTGCATACTTGACTTAAGCCTTAAAAATCCCTATGTAAAAAAATTCAGTTCTTTGGGTATCTTCAAGAACGCCTGACTTTTTTATAACCCTTTAAAATAAAAAAAAATATGAAAAACCGGCTGAAACAGATTCTTGCGGATGCTGCAAAAACCGCATTCAAAAACAAGGAACTCAAGACCGATAATTTTGCTCCGGTGGAGATCGATGAGCCCAGGCTGGACGCCCACGGCGACCTTTCCACCAACTTCGCCCTGGTCAATGCCGCCGCCCAAAAAATGCCGCCGAAAAAAATCGCCGAGGCTGTTCTGAAAAACCTTTGCGATACGGACGGAATCATTGAAAAGACCGAGATCGCCGGACCCGGGTTTATCAACTTCTTTATTCGGGCATCGGCCTGGCACCCGGTTTTACACGAGATTTACGAAAAAAACGAAAATTTCGGCGCTTCGCAAACCGGAAAGGGCCAGCGGGTTCAGGTGGAGTTTGTCAGCGCAAACCCGACCGGGCCGCTTCATGTGGGACATGGCAGAGGCGCGGTGGTCGGAGACACGGTGGCGACCCTGCTCTCCTTTTGCGGGTATGAGGTCCAGAGGGAATACTATATCAATGATTCCGGAAAACAGATCAACACCCTGGGCCGCTCCACCTATCTTCGCTGCCTGGAACAAAATGGACAAGCCGTGGACTTCCCCTCGGACTGCTACCAGGGGGAATATGTCAAGGATATCGCCAGGGAAATCGTAAGTGAAAAAGGCCCGTGGCTTTTTAAAGCCCCTGAACAGGAGGCCGTGGCCTACTGCGCCCGGTTTGCCGCATCCCAGATCCTTGAGGAAATCAAACAGGACTTGGGCAGCCTGGGCATCCGCTTTGACAACTGGTACAGCGAGCAGTCCCTGTTTGACTCCGGAAGGGTTGAGGCGGTGATTGGAAAATTTAAAGACAGCGGGCTGATCTATGAAAACGAGGGGGCGCTCTGGTTTAAGACATCCGCCTTCGGAGATGAAAAGGACCGGGTGGTGGTCCGCCAGAACGGCCAGACCACCTACTTTGCCTCGGACATCGCCTATCACCAGGACAAGTTCGACCGGGGGTTTGACCGGATCATCGATGTCTGGGGCGCGGATCACCATGGCTACATCCCCCGGATCAAAGCCGTGATTCTGGCCTCCGGAAAGGAGGAAGACCGGTTCCGGGTGCTGCTCATCAACCTGGTGAACCTGCTGCGCGAAGGAAAACCCGCGGCCATGTCCACCCGTTCCGGAGAGTTCATCACTTTAAAGGAGGTCATTGACGAGGTGGGGAAAGACGCGGCCCGGTTTATCTTCCTGACCCGGGCCTACGACAGCCCTCTGGACTTTGATCTGGAGGTCGCCAAACAGAGAACCGATGACAACCCGGTCTATTATGTCCAGTATGTGCATGCCCGCATCGCAAGCATCCTTCGAAAGGCGCGGGAGGAAAAAGGGATAGAGAAGATCGATGGAAACAGCGAGGCGGTCGCCGCGATCTGCGAGCCCGAGGAGATTCGGCTGCTCAAGCAGCTGGCCCGGTATCCGGAAACCGTGAAGGCCGGCGCCGAATCCCTGGAGCCCCATCGCATCGCCTTCTACCTGATGACCCTTGCAGCGGATTTTCATGCATACTATAATCGGCATCGCGTGCTGACCGATGACCCGATACGGACGGCCGGGCGGCTCTACCTGGTCTCTGCGGTGCAAAAGGTCATCCGCAACGGGCTGACCCTTCTGGGGGTCTCGGCCCCGGATTGCATGTAAGCATAAATATGACGGTTTGACCATGGCCAAACAGCAGCCCCAAAAAGACAATCCGGCCCAGATACGCTACAAACCCACCAGCGGAGGTAAGGCCTACCAATGGCTGATGGTGTTTTTTGCCTGCGGATGCACGTTTGTAATCGGCGTTCTTGTGGGACGAAGCACGGCCCCGGTCTTTGATGTGGAAAAAATCGAAAACCAGCTCGCGGGCCTTCAGGTAAGCGTCCTTCAAAAAAAGGAGGATCTCCAAAAAACGATCCAGGAGTACCTTCCCCAAATCGAGGAGCTCAATGTCCTGGATCATCTCAAAGAAAAGGGCCAAACGCCGGAGGTCTACCACCAGTATATTCCGCCGGTAAAAACCCGCAAATACGATAAAACCCCTCCTGCCATTCAACCGCCCGCGCAACCCCAGGAGGAGCAGGTTGCTGGGCAAAACGAAAAAACAGATACCGCTCAATCAGCGCAGCCACCCGAACCGGTTGAACAAGCAGAACCCGATGAACAAACGCAGGAGGTTTTAGAAGAAAAAAACATTGAACCCCCCAAAAAGCCTGCCGCCGGGGACTACACCATTCAGGTGGCGGCCACAAAGGATTCCAACAAGGCAAAAACCATAACAAACCGGTTCAGGGAAAAGGGATACCCGGCATACTGCCAGGCCTCAAACATCAAGGGCGAGCAATGGTTTCGCATAAGGATCGGTCCATACCCGGACCGGGCCACACTGGAAAAGGACCGGTCCCGTCTCAGGGAGGCCGGGGTGGAGCCGATCGTGTTTATTTTAGAGCCGTAAAAGATTGACCAGACAAAAAGGATGATCGATGAAAATCACCAAACAGGAGGTCATGCATGTCGCGGCCCTGGCGCGGCTTAACATCGATGAATCCGCGGTCGAGGTGTTTGCCGATCAGCTGGGGGGTATCCTTGAATACATGGAGGCCCTAAACCGGCTCGACACCTCAGGGGTTTTACCGACCTCCCATGTTCTGGACCTGTGTAACGTATTCCGTGAGGACACCCCGGCAAAAAACTTGGAAGCTGAAAAAGCCCTGGCCAACGCGCCCTGCGCCGAGGACGGCCAGTTTATCGTGCCCAAAGTGATCGAGTAGGGAGCAGCCGGATGAAACCCTGCGAACTGACCATTCACGAGGCCCATACCCTTCTTGCCAAAAAAGAAATCACGGCCAGGGAGCTGACCCTTTCCGTGCTGGAACGGATTCATGCCGTGGATCCTTTAGTGAGCGCTTACCTCACGGTGACGGCGGATCGAGCCATGGCCGGCGCCGAGGCGGCGGATAAGGCGATTGCAAACGGCAAGGCCGGCGTCCTGACCGGGATTCCCCTCTCCATCAAGGACCTGATCTGCACCCAAAACGTGGCCACGACCTGCGCCTCAAAGATCCTTGAAAATTTCATTCCGCCCTATGACGCCACGGTGATGGAACGGCTCAACGCGGCGGGCGCGGTGATGGTGGGCAAGGTGAACATGGACGAGTTCGCCATGGGGTCCTCGACTGAAAACTCGGGGATGAAAATCACCAAAAACCCCTGGGACCTTACCCGTGTTCCGGGCGGATCCAGCGGCGGCTCTGCAGCCTCAGTGGCGGCGGA
>DYLE01000138.1 GCA_020722245.1 Desulfonema limicola | reverse complement strand
AAGATGAGCGCCATTGAGGGAGGGTGCAAGGCGGTTGTGGAGATTCCCGAAGCTTCTTTCGGCGGTTGATGAATCGGGGGTTTTGATACGATCGCTTCCGAGTCAATCCGATTGAATAAAGGAACCATGCCTTATGGGGGGATTTGAGGGGAGGACAGCCGTTGTGACCGGCGGCGCATCGGGGATCGGCAGGGCGCTTTGCCGTGCGCTTGGGCGGGAAGGGGCCGTGGTTCATGTGGCCGACATCAACGCGGACGGCGCAAAAGAGGTTTCAGATGCGATCGTTTCGACCGGAGGCCGGGCAAGCTTCCATGCCGTGGATGTGGCCCGCCAGGAGGAGGTCAAACAGCTGATTCGGGATGCCGTAACCCGCACCGGCCGGCTTGATTATATGTTCAACAACGCGGGGATAGCCATCGGCGGCGAAGTCCGTGACATGGATGATGCAGACTGGAAACACATCATCGATGTGAACCTGTGGGGGGTGATTTACGGAACCGCCGATGCCTATTCCCTGATGGCCAGGCAGGGGTTCGGGCACATTGTCAACACCGCCTCCCTGGCAGGCCTGATTCCGGTCCCCCTGGAAACAGCCTATTGCACCACGAAATACGCCGTGGTCGGTCTTTCAACAGCGCTGCGCCGTGAAGCCGAAGCCTTGGGGGTGAAGGTCAGCGTGGTCTGCCCCGGTTTTATCAAGACCAATATTTTCAAGGCGACCAAGATGCTCCATTCGGACGTCGACCGCATCCTTGCGAAGAACCCCTTCAGGATGATGGCCCCGGACAAGGCCGCTCGGGTCATTCTAAAAGGGGTTGCAAAAAATAAGGAAATCATAGTGGTTACGCCACATGCTTTTGTTTTGCGGTGGCTGTATGCCTATCTTCCCTTTGTCGCCGACGCCCTTTCTCGAAAAACCTTAAAGGATTTCAGGAAGATCCGCAGCGAATACATCTCCGCTGGGAAATAGCTACGGGCGCGGGGAGACGGGTTACTCGGCCATGCGATGGATGCCTGACAGGTAGAGGTTGAGCATCTTCTGGTGGTCGGAATCTGTCATCAGGCCGGGAAGCTTTTGTTGAGCGGCCGCCATGGCTGCATCCACCAGCTCGGCCATGAACTGGTTTCGGGCAGACCGGATTCGAGTGCCGACCTTTTTTTTCTCCGCATCCAGCAGGGTTTTGCTGAACTCCCTGGCGTTATCGATGATTTTCTGCTTTTCGCGTTCCCCCTCCAGGATGATCTGCCTTTTGATGGTTTCAAGCCACTGGCTGCTTTTTTCGATTTTTTTTGAGGCTTCCTGGATCTCGTCGAGAAGGGTGGTTTTTCGGCTTTCCACCTGGTCTATCTTTTTTGCGACCTCGGTCTGTTGCCCTTTAATAAAGCTCATCAACGGGTCTTTGCCGTATTTGACGATAAAAAAAACCAGGATGCCGAAATTGATCCATCTCATGATCAGATCATATGTCGGCCGCCATGAGGCGGCCTCCGCCGCTTCCACCGGCAGAGCCGTAAAATGAACGATAAGGACCATGCCGAAGATCAGGGCTATGCAGAATCGGACAGAGGGGGTGGTCTTATTCATGGCGGATCCTCCTGTCCAACAGCTTCTCCATAATGCTGACGGCCAGCTTTTGAGCCTCCTCCGTCAGGGTTTTTCTGGCCTTCTGGATCTGCTGATCCACCTCTTGCTGAGCGGCTGCCTTAAGCTGCTGAATTTCTTTTTTGACCTCGTCGAGAAGGTCATCCGCTCGAAGGGTTCCGGCCTCGATCAGGGCTTTTTTTTGCTGTTGCGACTCAAAAACCGCGGCCAGCTCCTCCTCTTTTAATTTTTGGTTTAAGGCCTGAAGCTCTTTTTCAGCCGTATGGATTTCGTTTTCAACGGCAAGGATGTGGGTATCCCGGGTCTTCATGCTTTCCCGCAGGGGACGGAACATGATTCGGTTGATGAGCAACACAAAGATCAAAAAGGAGATCAGCTCGATGAAAAGGGTTTCATTGATGCTGATCAGCGCGATATTGCTGATGACGTGCATTTTCAGATTTTTATTGAAATAAAGGTTATACGACAAACAGCAGCAGCAGCGCGATCACCAGGGAATAGATGCCGGTGGACTCGGTGACCGCCTGCCCGACCAGCATGGTCCGCGTCAGCAACCCGGCCTCTTCCGGCCTGCGGCCGATAGCCTCAAGGGCCTTGCCCGCGGCATACCCTTCTCCGAGTGCGGGGCCGATGGCGCCGAGCCCCATCGATATCGCCGCACCCAACATCTCAAATGCTCTGATCAGATCCGGTCCGCTAATTTCCATAGTTTATTCTCCTTTGGTTAAATGGTTAAAACAAGTAAAAGCGCGATCACCAGGGAATAGATGCCGGTGGACTCGGTGACCGCCTGTCCGACCAGCATGGTTCTTGTCATAAGGCTCATGGTCACCGGATTTCGGGCGACCGAGGAAACCGCCTCCCCTGCGGCGATCCCTTCGCCGATTCCCGGTCCGATACCGCCGAACCCCATGCAGATTCCGGCGCCCACCAGGCTGCAGGCTGGAATGAGCGTCACCTCCGGCGGCAGGGATTTGAACAGAAGCAGCAGGGCGATGAGAAACCCGTAAATCGCCGTGGACTGGGCGACCCCGCTGCCGATCAGCATTAATGCGCTGAGATGGCCGGAGACACTGGGCTGACGGCCGATGCCCTGGCAGGCGGTTGCCGCTGGTATGCCCGCCCCCACCCCGCATCCGATTGAAGAAAGTCCCATGGAAAAGCCCGCGCCGATGTATGCCCAGGCCGTAAGCAGCGGCTTTCCCTCCATGGGGCTGAAGAGCAGCAGCATGGAGATCACCAGGCCGAAGATGCCCGCGGTTTCAGCCACCGCCTGTCCGACCAGCATGGTTTTTAGAATATCCCCGATCAGGTGGGGGCGGTAGGATAGGGCTTCATTGGCCTTTCCCGCGGTATACCCTTCACCGATGGCGGCGCCGATTGCGGCGAGCCCGACTGAAATCCCGGCTCCCATCATGGCCGCCGCCTTGATCCATTCCAAATCCGTCATCATCAATTGACCTGCACCGAGATGTAGACCAGGGTTAACATGGTAAACACAAACGCCTGAATGGTGCCCACAAACAGCCCGAAAAACGCGTTTAAAAAGGGCGGAAGCAACAGGTTGTAAACCAGGTAGGAGACCACCATGATGATGATGGAGCCGCCCATGATGTTTCCGAAAAGACGAAAGGAAATAGATACCACTTTGGCCAGTTCGCCGATCAGGTTTAAGGGCATCATAAAAAAGATCGGTTCAAAATAGCCCTTCATGTAGGCCTTTAACCCCTTTTTTTTGATCCCTGCGTAATGGGCGATGAAAAAGCCCATAACCCCGAGGCTTAAAGGGGTGTTGAGGTCCTTGGTGGGTTCTTCCAGGTGCGGAATAACCCCCAGCCAGTTGGAGAGCACCAGGAACATGAAAAGGGCGCAGATCAAGGGGGCGTAGCGTTTCGCCGTTTCTTTACCCAGGGCGTCTTCGGCCAGCGCGTAGAACTGATCAACGAAAATCTCCCCGAGGACCTGGATGGGGCCGGGAATGATCCGTTTTTTTCGGGTTGCCAGGTAACCGAAGAAAAGCAGGCCGATAATCACAATCCAGGTCATGAGAATGATTTCCAGGTTAAAGGTCATCTCATGGCCGAACACGGGAACAATGAGCTGATGAATTTTTCCGAGGTCTTCCATAACCGGTCAGGAGGTATAATTTTTTTGTCGTGAGGGGTAAGCCAGGTAAACCAGCTGGTCGGCCAGGATAAGGATCTGGATCATAAACAGGCCGACGATGGTGGCCGCCAGGTTGAACTCTTCGGTTTTTAAAGATATCAGCAGAGGAATGGCGAGCAGGGCATACCGGATTAAAACGGATAATCCCGCAATCAGGGTCGCCCGCTTTCGGGAGACGCCGATCCGAAACGGCAGGGTCCGGGCCATGATCACAAGGTTGAGCACGCTGAAAATACAGCCCAGAATCAACCCCTTTCCAACAGGTTTAAGATCCAACAGGATAAACAGAAACCCCATGCCCACGGCGAAAAGCAGGGCTGCCGAACCATACCTTTTTTCCGTTTCGCGGATCTGCTCCACCGGTGGATTGTCGGTCATTATTTTTTTTCCAGAATTTCCAGAATCTGCCTATAGACGACGACCCCGCCGCCGATGATCCCCAGGATAATGAACAGGGAGGTAAAAATCCCCCTGATCCCCAGATACTTGTCGATAGAAAGCCCGACAAACAGGCAGAAAATAATACAACCGGCCATGGTGAGTCCCAGTTGTGTGATAACCTGAAGGTTCTCCGCCCACGGCCGATTCTGTTTATAATCAAAAAAATTTTTTTTCCGCATCGGCTACGGTCAGACCGCTTGCATAACAAACCCCTGGTTTGATCGTCAAGAAAATATTTTTGGAATGATCATCCATAACGGCGCGTTTTAGGGAATTACATTTTTTTCAGCGCATACGGTTTATTTAATAGACCCAGTCGCAGATCCCCAGCCCAATGATGTTGCCGATGATCGGGATGGCGTACAGAATACTGACCATGGTGAGCTTGCTCTTGATGGTTTTTAAGGCGACCACGATGATGCAGGCCACAAAAAAGTCGAAGTAGCCGAACAGGAAGATCAGCCAGACCCCTTTAAAAGAGAGGTTCCACAAGCGGTATTCCCATACCAGGTGGCCGCCCATGTTGAGCAGGCATTCCACAAACACGCAGAACACCGCATAGCCGATCGCCCAGAACCATTGGTTGGGAAGTCCTAAAATTTTTTCGGATTTATCTTCCGACAGGGTGTTATAAAAGACAATGCCGGCGACGGCGAACATGAACATGATTTCAATGTTCCAGCCCACCATGGTCCGCAGGGCGGTGGGACCCGGGGTGGTCCAGACTGCGGAATGCTGAGTGAAGTGGAAAACCCACCCGTTCCAGGTCTCGTTGATAAAATCCATGCCGAACAGGGTCAACCCGCAGAAGATGGCGTTCCAGTCGCCGGTCTGCCTGGCCTTTTTATACTCGCTGGCGTAGATGTAGAATACAAAGGCCAGCAGGGGAATAACATACCATTGAATCGTGGACATGTCCCTTAACTGATAAAGCGCCTGTTCTGATGCGGGTGTCATGGGTCGACTCCTTTTTTTTTAGGTTAATCCTGGAAGGCGATAACGGGTTGTGAATACGGGTTGAATAAAAAGAATTTTTCTTCTGCGCTTCGCATGGAAAGCCGGGCAGTCCGAAACCGCTTCGGGTTAGACGGCGGCCAGTATATGAGGAATGATCTTTTCGAGCTGGACCTGCATGAAGTATCCATTCCCCTCCGGCGACATCAGCCCTATAAACCGGTAGTTCCCCTCCTTGTAAACATCAGAGATCGTCATGATGATGCTTCCCTTTTTGGTATGGATGGTAAAACCGGTGCAGTGCTCAAACCCTTTTTGAATGACGACCCTTGCGCAATGAGCCATCAGTTCGTTGAATTCGGATGAAAAGGCTTTAAAGTCCACGGGCTCGCCCGCGCTGTCTGAAGCGATAATCTCCCCCTCGGGGTTTAACACCGCCAACCCCAGGTACCCCTTGATTGTTTTCAATACACCGGCATGACGCTTTAAAGTGAGTTCCAGTTTGGTTTGAGCCGGTGGAAGGGTTTCAGGCTCCAGGGTCAAACCAGGGGGTGTTTTTTGCTTCCAGGTGGCGCCGGCGAATTTCATCAGGTCGGTATGAATTTTTCGGGCTTTACGTTTTCCCGGCAGTTCGGAGAAGGATAGGCTCACCCCGTCCCATTGGGCCATCTCTTTTGCCGCTTTTTCTCCGGTTTTATCATCATAGACCGCATCCAGAAGAACGCCGGAATGAAAGTACATAAACCCCTTTTTCTGGCCTCCGCTCGCCACATCCATGCGGCAGGTCTTATTGCTGATGGCCAACAGGGGAAGGAAGTGTTTGAGGGTCATCCCTTTTCGGGTCTGGCCCTCATCTTTTAAATTTAACCCCACCACGATCATTGAGGCAAGCATTCCGAAGTCAATGGGCTTTTCAATGTAGTATAAGAGGCCTTCATGACCGGTTCGCTCGACAAACCAGGGCTTGGGCTGACCGGGGTTGAGCATCACGATGCAGGGGATGGATCGGTGGTTTCGGGTCAAGTGAGCCAGAAGCTCAACCCCGTCCATATCGGGAAGGTTGATATCGGTCACAAAAACCGATATGCTCATCTTTGCCAGGGTATCAATAGCTGTTTGGCCGTTTAATGCGGTCAAGAGCTCAAAATGATGCAATTCCTTGAAACCCTGCCGAATTGTGCTGAGCTCGTTTCGGTCGCTGGTTACGATGAGTACCTTGTCCATAGGCGTCACCACGGGATGCTCTTTACGCTGGTTATTTGATCTCGGTTCAGCGTATTGTTGATCTCAGGTTCCTATTGTTGAATATCTCTGCGTCTTCATTATAAATATTTTATTAAAACAGCCTGGATGTCAATAGAATTTTACATCTTATGTTAAGAACAAATAAATTGTCCTGGTTTGTAACACATAAACTGTCCGGTTTAT
>DYLE01000137.1 GCA_020722245.1 Desulfonema limicola | reverse complement strand
CGGCTTCGATCCGGTCCTTGTCAAGACCCATTTGCCGCGCGATCTCGGAGGCGAACCGGGCGACCCGGTCCTGATGACCGGCGGTATAGGGATCCCGGCTTTCCGCCATCAGCGCCATGGCGCCGACCGCGGCGTTGAACATCTTCTGAAGCAGGGCGGTCTTTTCCTTCACCTGCTGTTCCAGAATAATATTCTGTTGGTTTAACGCCTCCCGCATCCTTTTTAAGGCCAGATGGGTCTGTACCCGGGCCCTGATCTCCGTCGCCTTAAACGGCTTGGTGATGTAATCCACGGCCCCCACCTCAAACCCTCTGGCGATATACCGGGCATCATCCAGGGCGGTGATAAACATCACATCGATCTCCTCAAACCGTTTGTCCGATTTAAGCCGGGTGCATACCTCAAACCCGTCCATCTCCGGCATCATGACATCCAGCAGGATCAAATCCGGTCTGTTTTTTTCAAGGTATTCGAACACCTTTTCCCCGTTTTTGGCCGCACCGAAGCCGTAATCCCCTTTAAGGATATCCAGCAGCAGGTCGATGTTTGTGGGGTTGTCGTCCACAATCAGGATAAGGGGCTTGTCGCGATCCATGTCATTTTATCTCCGCCGGTAAAAGGGGTACGCCTATCTCTTTCGAAACCCGTAAAACCGCCTCGATGGCTTCATCATACTCATACTCATTAATTTTATTTTCAATCGGAGCGATCAGGGGTTCAGAAACGCTGTTTTTGACCTGTTTTAAACAAAAGGAAATCCTTTCCGGATCCGCCTTGGTTAAGGCATGGTAAAGCCGGGTGAGGAGGCGGCCCGGATCCTCTGAACTTAAAACCGGATGAGGCCGGGTTTCAGGTTTAAATGCATTCAGTGCCGTTATGGCGGCCACCGTTTCCTGCCATTGCTTTTCGAGCCGATCCAGAAGCGGCGTGATCGCTGCAGATTCAAAAGCCGCACCGTTTGTGTCCCGGCAGAGGTTTTCCACATCCTGGGCCGCGGCCGCCAGGTTCAAGGCGCCGATGTTGGCGCTGCTCCCCCTCAGGGAGTGGGCCTGGGATTGAAGTTTAAAACACTCCCCCTCGGCCGCATGTGCGTTTATCCTTTCCACCGCATGGGCATTTTGCTGGACAAACCTTTCCAAAATCCGGGTATAGGCCTCAAAACCGATTCCCAGGTTTTGCATCGCCTGTTTAATATTCAACCCGAAAAGCCCCCTTTCGCGCAAAAATGCATCCGCTGTCTGGACTCGGCCTTCCATGTCGGCCTTCCGGGGCTGACCGGCCTGGACCGCGAAACCCTCGATAGGGTTTGAACACAACTGCCCCATTAAAACCGAAAACAACTCTTCCCGGCGGATCGGCTTAACCGCCACAAGGTTCATTCCGGACCTGATGCATTTTTCGGCCTCGCTTTCCGACGCGTCGCCGGTCATGGCGATAATCGGAAGGGCGTGAAACCGGCCGTCTTTTCGAATCCGCCGGGTGGCTTCGTGCCCGTCCATGCGGGGCATTCGAATATCCATCAGCACCGCATCAAAACTCTCCGCAAACACCAGATCCACAGCCTCTTCGCCGTCCGCCGCACACCGTACGATAACCCCTTCCAAGGATAGAATCTCCTCCAGTATTTCCCGGTTCACCGGGCTGTCATCGACCACAAGGATCCGCGCCCCTTTCAGGGATGATCTTAAGGGTTGAGGCGCTTGGGCCGAGCCGGCAGCCGGCTCATCGCCGAAGCCGGTCTTTACCTTAAAAATCTCCCTGACAAGACTTGACAGGGAAAAGACCGTCACCGGCTTTTCAATAAACCGGTCCGCCACTCCCTTTGAGATGTCCGCAAAAGCTGCACGTTCGACAGGTTTTCCCATCAAAATAACCGGAAGCCTTAATTTTAAATCCGCCCGTATTGCTCCGGCGGTTTCCATCCCGGTTTTAACCGGCATGCTCATGTCAAGCAGGGCAAGCTCAAAATTATCCGCCCCTTCTTTGTTTTTCAACAGGGCTATGGCAGACTCCCCTGAATCCGCAGCCACGGGCTCAAACCCCAGGGCCGCGAGCATTCGGCAAACCGCTTCTCTGGAGGCTGCACAGTCGTCTGCGACAATCGCCCTCATTCCCCGCAAGTTCTCGGGCAATCCAAGGGCTTGTCGGGGTTCGGCCTGAAGCCCCATCACCACTGAAAAAATAAACTCAGACCCCTTTCCCGGTTCGCTTTTCGCCTGAATACCGCCCTGCATCATATCGACCAGATGCCGGCTGATGCACAGCCCCAGACCGATCCCGCCGAACCGGCGGGTGGTGGACGCGTCCCCCGGGGTGAAGGCTTGAAACAAAGAAGCCACCTGATTCTCCGTCATCCCGATGCCGGTGTCCATCACGCGGCAGTTGAGCCGGACCGTGTTTTCAGACTCCCTTTCATATCCGATGATCACACAGATTACCCCGTCTTTTTCAGTGAACTTGACCGCATTATCCACCAGGTTGGCGAGCACCTGCTGAAACCGGACCGGATCGCCGATTAAGGCGGTGGGGGTTTGGGGCAGAACCTCGATAACCAGCTCGATCCCCTTATCAAAGGCTGCGCCGGCGAACCTCTGAATAATCTTATCAACGGTATCCTCCAGCCTGAAGGGAAGGCGCTCAAGGGAGAGCCGGCCGGCATCGATTCTGGAAAAATCGAGAATATCGTTGATAATACCCATGAGGGCGCTGCCGGAGGAATGGATGATGTTCAAATAACGACGGACCGCGGGCGGCATGGTTTCGGAAAGCGCCAGCTCCGCCGCGCTGATGACGGCGTGAAGCGGGGTGCGGATCTCATGGCTCATACTGGCCAGAAACTCGGTTTTGGCCCTGGAGGCGGCGTCCGCCGCATCCATGGCCCTGCGGAGTTCCTCATTGGCGGCCTTCAGCTCCGCGGTCCGCTCCTCAACCCGCTGCTCAAGATGCCGGTAGGCTTCCTTCAAGGCATATTCCGCGGCCTTCCGGTGGCTGATATCCTCGATCAGCCCGTCCACATAGATCGGGTTGCGGCGTTGATCATAAACCGTCACGGCCCGCACCGAGCCCCAGATCTCCTTGCCGTCTTTGCGTTTAAACCGGCCCTCAAAACCGCTGACCCTCCCTTCTTTGGAAAGCGCTTCATAAAACCGTCGCTTTTCAGAGCGGTCCGCAAACACCTGTTTTCCGATATTCGATACCGAGTCAATGAGCTGCTGCGGGGAATCATACCCCAGAATCCGCGCCATGGAGGGGTTGGCATCGATAAACCGGTTGTGGCTATCCGCACGAAAAATGCCTTCCTGGGCGTTTTCAAATATCCCCCGGTACTTGTTTTCACTCTCCCGCAAGGCCTTATCCGTCCGCATCCTTTCCGCGATCTCGGTTTCCAGCTGAAGGTTGATCCGGTGGGTTTCCCGGGCCATGTTTCGCGCCTCTGCGGCCGCGGCCCCATGCCTGCTTTCAAATTCACGCAGGGCCTGATCTTGTTCCCGCACCTGATCTTGAAAGGAATTGAAGACAGCGGCAAGCGCCTGTTTCATTCTGGACAGCGTAAACAGCATGATCAGAAAGGCAAGGCCCAGGACAAAAAAAACATAACCCGAATACCGGAAAACGAAACCATGGATCCCCTGGGGTTGGGATTGAATCAGGAGGGCGCCGATCCTTTCCCCGGAATAGAGGATCGGCTGGGACACCCGCAGGGCATTTTGCTCAAACCGCCATCCCGGCGCCTCTATGGTACCCGGCACCGGCATTGGATCGAGCGCCAGGACCTCGGCCCGGTATTGAGCAAACACCTGGTTGTGGGGGTCAAAAACAGATGCGGCCTGAATGGAGGGGTACGCCTCAAGCGTCTTCAAAACCTTCGCGGCGGCCTTACTATTCTTAAAAAACAGCCCCTCGGCGATGCTCTCAGCAATAATCGCCGCGATGGACGACATCTCGTTCACAGCAGCTTGCCTGAGCTGGATGACCGCAACGCCGCCCGAGATGATGCAGGCCGCGATCAGTCCCACCCCGCAGGCAGCCAAGGATAGGAGACGCAGCCGGATGGTGACTGAAAAATCACGAAACGCCGGCATCTGCGCTCCTTGCGGATCGCCCAGACCCTTTCGGGTTCCTAAAACCCAGATTAAAGGGAATGAATGTCCGCATGATACTCCTGAAGCGATTTGGGCCGCGATTCGCCGTGCCTTCGCGCCTGAATCCCCCGGGCCGCGGCCAACGCGGCGGCGATGGTGGTCATGTAGGGGACCTTGTAATTGATCGCCGCTTTTCGAATATAGGAATCATCATCCTGGCTTTCCCTGCCGCTGGGGGTGTTTATGACAAGCTGGATGTTTCCGTTTTTGATCTCATCCACGATGTCCGGACGGCCGTACCCGAGCTTTCGAATCGGCTCGGTTTCGATCCCGTATTCGGCCAAAAACGCGCGCGTTCCGTTGGTCGCATAGATTTTGAAATTTAAATCCTTGAACAGGCGGGCCGGCTCCAGCACCCCGGGCTTGTCCGCGTTCGCCACCGTGATCAGCACGCTCCCCTCAAGCGGCAACGGCGACTGGGTCGCCTCCTGGGATTTGAAAAACGCCAGGCCGAAGGAATCGGCCAGCCCCAGCACCTCGCCGGTGGAGCGCATCTCCGGACCCAGCAGGGGATCCACCTCCGGGAACATGTTGAACGGAAACACCGCCTCCTTGACCCCGAAATGATGAATCCCCTTGCGGGACAGGTTAAACTCCGAAAGCTTCTTTCCCAGCATGATCTGGGTGGCGATCCGGGCCATGGGGATGGCGCATACCTTGGACATCAGCGGAACCGTCCGGGAGGCCCGGGGGTTGGCCTCGAGGATATAAACCGTATTGTCAACGATGGCATACTGGATGTTCATCAGCCCCACCACCCCCAGCGACATGGCGATCTTTCGGGTGTATTCATTGATGGTGTCCAGGTGCTTTATAGGAATGCTCACCGGCGGGATCACGCAGGCGGAGTCCCCGGAATGCACCCCGGCCAGCTCGATGTGCTCCATCACAGAGGGGACAAAGGCGCTGACGCCGTCGGCGATGGCATCCGCCTCGGATTCAATGGCGTTCTGAAGGAATTTATCGATCAGGATGGGACGCTCCGGCGACACCTCCACGGCGACGGCCATGTAATGCCGCAGCATCGCTTCATCGGAAACCACCATCATGGCCCGGCCGCCGAGCACATAGGACGGACGAACCATCAGGGGATAGCCTATTTTTTGAGCAATCGCCAGCGCCTCCTCCACGGAAACGGCCATTCCGGACTCCGGCTGGGGAATCCCCAGCTCTCGCATGACCTGCCGAAAACGGTCCCGGTCTTCGGCCAGATCAATGGCCTCCGGGGAGGTGCCCAGGATATTGACCCCGGCCGCCTCCAGCTCCTTGGCGAGGTTCAAGGGGGTCTGGCCGCCAAACTGCACGATCACGCCTTCGGGTTTTTCCTTTTCATAAATGCTCAGCACATCCTCAACGGTCAGGGGTTCGAAATAGAGCCGGTCCGAGGTGTCGTAATCGGTGGACACCGTCTCCGGGTTGCAGTTCACCATGATCGATTCCAGGCCGGCGTCCCGGATGGCAAAGGCCGCATGAACGCAGCAGTAGTCGAACTCGATCCCCTGGCCAATCCGGTTCGGCCCGCCGCCCAGCACCATGATTTTTTTGCGGTCGCTGACCGCCACCTGATCCACATCGTTGTAGGTGGAGTAGTAATACGCGGCGTTCTCCACCCCGCTCACCGGCACCGGGGCCCAGGCCTCCACCACCCCCAGGGATTTTCGTTTTTCCCGAATGCTTTTTTCGGGAATTTTTAAAATCTGAGACAGGTATTTGTCGGAGAACCCGTCCTTTTTCGCCTGGATCAGCAGGGGATCCGGGGGGATTTGCCCTTTATACCTCAAAAGGGTCTGTTCCAGATCCACAAGCTGCCTCATCTGCTCGATAAACCAGGGCTTGATATAGGTCTTTTCATAGAGCTGCTCAACGGTTGCGCCCTTGCGCAGGGCCTCATACATGATAAACTGCCGTTCGCTGGTGGGCTCCTTGAGCAGGTCCATCAACTCCTCCAGGGTCCGGTCGTGAAAATCCTTTGCAAAGCCCAGGCCGTACCTTCCGTTTTCCAGGGAACGGATGGATTTCTGGAACGCCTCCTTGTAGGTTTTGCCGATGCTCATGACCTCGCCGACGGCCCGCATCTGGGTGCCGAGCCTGTCCTCGACCCCCTCGAACTTTTCAAACGCCCACCGGGCGAACTTGACCACCACGTAATCCCCGGACGGGGTGTACTTTTCCAGGGTTCCGTCCCGCCAATAGGGGATCTCGTCTAGAGTCAACCCTCCGGCCAGAAGGGAGGACACAAACGCAATGGGAAAGCCGGTGGCCTTGGATGCCAGGGCCGAGGAGCGTGAGGTTCGCGGGTTGATCTCGATCACCACCACCCGGCCGGTCTTGGGATCATGGGCAAACTGGATGTTGGTGCCGCCCACCACCTCGATGGCCTCGACAATGGCATAGGCGTAGTCCTGAAGACGCTTCTGCAGCTTCTCGTCAATGGTGAGCATGGGGGCGGTGCAAAAGGAGTCCCCGGTGTGAACGCCCATGGCATCCACGTTTTCAATAAAGCAGACCGTGATCATCTGGTTCTTGGCGTCCCGGACCACCTCC
>DYLE01000136.1 GCA_020722245.1 Desulfonema limicola | reverse complement strand
CAGCTCAAACAGGGTCTCCAGAACAATGGGCGAGGCGTACTGATGGATCAACCCGGATGCGGCGCCCTCTTTTATGGTCTGTTCGATCCATTCCCTTGCCTCGTCAAGCCGGCCCTCCAGGCAATGGTGAAACGCCAGCCCGCCTTTGGCAAAGTAGCCGGCCAGGCTGTTTTGCGAAGCTTTCGCTTCTTGAAGGGCGCCGGAGAGGTGAAAATAGGCCTCCCGGTTTTTTTTGATCCCCAGCAGGATGATCCCGAGAACCGCCCGAAGGGTGGTGGCCAGCCCCCGGTCGGACCCTTCGATGGCCAGGCGGCGGTAATAGTCTAGGGTGCCGATGGCGCGGGGAAACTGACCCAGAAAAGCGGCGCAATAGCTCAGCCAGAGCGGGCCGGAGGGGTTGACCACCCGGCCGTGGGCTTGGGATTCAAAGCTCTGGGCTGCGCGTTCGAAATGGGTGATGGCCTCCTGGAAACGGCCCTGAATAAAATAGTAGAGCCCGATGAACTCCGAGGCCCGGGTAAGGATGTCCTCGTCCCCCAGCGCCTCCACCTCGGATTTTCCGGCTTCAAACACGCTCATGGCCTGCTCCCGCTGTTCCGCGAAATAGAACAGACGGCCCAGGTGGAGGTTGATGAGAGCCAGGGATCGGCGGTCCCCGGCGCGTTCAGCCGCCCATGATGCATTCTGAAGCAGGCCGGTCAGTTCCGAAAAGCCTTTGCCCAGCACAAAGCTCAAATCGGCCAGATCAATGCAGACCGAGACAAACAGAGTGTCCCGCTCATGGGCCGCCGGTTCGGTCATCAGCTGTTTGCCCATGCGGTAGAGCAACTGCCAGGCGCTGGTTCTGTCGCCCGAATCCAGAGCCTGCCGCGCCAGGTTCTTTTGGATCTGAAAGGCCTCTTGACCGATTCCGGATATCTGCGGCGGGGTTTTTTGTTTCATCGGCTGATCCTCTTCCAAGGAACTCAGGTTTTTCAAATTCGAAAAATGAAGGATTTAACCCCGGAGATCACAGAGAACACCGAAAAAAAATCTTCATTTATTTTCTCTGTGCGCTCTGTGGTAAAAATATTAAAAAAATCCATAAGTTACTTACTGTAAAACCACCGCAAAGCGGGATAGATAGCTTTTTAAGATGGGTCCAGTCTAATCCGGCTGGCCGGGCATGTCAATGCAAATGTCCAAATAAGGACAGTGCAATGACCGAATACGGACAAAGGAAGCCTCAATAAAAAGTAATAATTATAAAAATCAAATTGTTATATTTAAATAGACCGATGGCATGTCATTTGCAGAAATATTTATAAGGTTATTCTATGATCGCTGACATGCCGAAATCCATGCCTGCGATCGGGCATGTTTATGACGAACCTCAACATAAGGAGGAAGAGATGGGCGTATTTAGAGACACCAACCATTTGAATGAGTTTTTAAACGACCTGTGGAAGCACATTGTTTTCGAGGCCGGGCTGGGGCAAAAGATGAAGGACTACGGCGTCAGTATCAAATATGTCATCACGGACCCGCCGGGTTATCTTTACGTGGACGCCGAAAACGTGATCACCGGCGATGAGGCGAACCGGGATGCCACCATCACCATGGAGCTTTCCGGCGACACCATTCACCAGTTCTGGCTGAAAAAGCTTTCGCTTCCCGTGGCCCTGGCCACCCGCAAGATCAAGGCCAAGGGGCCGATCCCCAAGGTTTTGAAGATGCTGCCGGCCTTAAATCCCATCTATGCCATTTTTCCGGAATACTGCAAAAAGCACAACCTGCCCCTGGAATAATCCTTTTTGGGCTGTTCATGGATGCAAACCCAAAACCCTGAGAAAAGAAAGGGGCATACCTAATGGCTGAATGCAAGATTCCCGGGCATATCGCCTATGAGCTGGATTTCAAGGCCGACACCCTGCCGGACAGGGAGGTGGTGACCTTTGAGAACGGCGCGTTTCCAGATGAGGTGCTGCGGTATCAGGATATCGTGATTCAGGGCCGAAAGATAGCGGGCATGCTCAAGAAGGCCGGCATCAGCCGGGGGGATGCCTTTGCCCTGGTCATGCGGAACCATCCGGAGTTCCTCTATGCGTTGTATGCCGGTGCTTTGATAGGCGCTGTTCTGGTCCCCATCGACCCCCGAATCAAGGGAATCCGACTGCAGTATATGCTGAAGGATTCAAAGGCAAAAGGCCTGATGGTGACCAGTGAGTTCCTTGAAACGGCGCGGGAAGCCCTTGAAGGGCTGTCCGATGTCCGCCTGCTGGGGGTGGCCTACAAGGACGGCATGAACGTTCCGGTGGACCCCGGGTTTCCGGCCTTAAACGAGGTCCTGGAAGCGCCGGAGGTTCCGCCGCCGGATTCCCGCAGCGATGAGACGGCCATTCCCATCGAGGTCATTTACACCTCCGGCACCACCGGCGATCCCAAGGGGGTGGTGGTCAAGGGGAACCGCATGTCTCAGTTCTCCCAGCTCGCCCTGTTTGTCTGGCAGTACACCCCCGAAGACAGGCTCTACACCGGTCTTTCCTTAACCCACGGAAACGCCCAGGCCGTGACCCTGGTTCCCTCCCTGATGCTCTCCATCCCTTCGGTGATCAGCCGAAAATTCACCAAAAGCCGGATCTGGGATATCTGCCGGAAATATTCATGCACCTCGTTTTCGCTGCTGGGCGGCATGATGATGGGGATTTACAGCGAGCCGCCGAGGGAAAACGATGCGGACAACCCGGTGCGGCTGGTGCTTTCCGCAGGAACCCCACGGGCGATCTGGGAGGCGTTTGAAAAACGGTTCAACGTGATGATCCACGAATGGTACGGCGCGGTGGAGGGCGGGTTCGCCCATAAGCCCCCGGGCGTGGGTCCCATCGGATCCTTCGGCAAGCCGCTGGAAGGGCTCATGGAGATGAAGGTGGTCCGCGAGGACGATACCCCCTGCCCCCCCGGTGAAACCGGGGAGATCATCTTCCGTCTGCTCGGCCAGAAAACCGAGGTGGACTACCTGGGGAAAAAAGAGGCTTCGGAAAAGAAAACCCGGGGCGGCTGGCTGCGCACCGGCGACATGGGGCACACCGACGAGAGCGGATGGTTTTTCTTTGACTATCGAAAGGGCGGCGGGCTGCGGCGCTCCGGCGATTTTATTCAGCCCCAGTATGTGGAGGCCGGGATCGCGGTCCATCCGGATGTGAGCGATGTCTGCGTCTATGGAATTCCGGCGGCCACCGGAGCTCCCGGGGAAAGCGATCTGGTGGCGGCGGTGGTTCCCATGGAGGGGCGAACCATTGATCCGGCCTCGATTTTTAAGCACTGCGTAAACCACCTGGAAGGCAACGCCATCCCCTCCTACCTGCAGGTGGTGGATGCCATTCCGAAATCCGCATCGGAAAAAAACCTGGACCGGTTGCTTCGGGAAGAGTTTAAAAAAACGGCGGATAATGTCTATGCCTTCGAGGATTACCGGTGATTCCCGAATCCCATCGGGAACCCAGAAAGGAGTGATTGTATGAAAAAATACGTGGAAGACCTGGATTTTTCAGGGGAGGAGTACGTCAGCGAGTGGACGCCCTGGTCCCCCCAGGACATCCGCCGCAAAAAGGGCGTGCTGGAAGCCGCCCGGCTGATGCTTGACGCGGCGCTCACCGCGCCTTTTGCCGGCGGGGTTCCTTCCATTGAAGGGCACATCGTCTACGGCCAGGAGGAGCTGGAAACCGTGGCCCGGAAGGTGGAGGAAATCGCCCATACCAACGAGACCTGGAAGGAACCCTTCCTTTACGAGGCGGTCATGGTGCGGGACTCCGACGTGATCCTGTTTATCGGCAACACCCGCTGTCATGAAACCCCGCTGGACGCCGGATGCGGGCTGTGCGGCGGGGTTCTGGATTGCAGCTATTTTTATGAAAGAAAAACCCAGAAATACGGCCTGGTGGATATCACCGACCGTTCCTCCAAGCGCATGATCAACGGCCCGCTCTGCACGGCCCGGGTGGGGGATCTGGGATATGCGGTGGGGAGCGCGCTGTGGACCGCCCACACCCTGATGGTGGACGCCCGGGCGTTTGCCAGCGTCGGCATGGCCGGGCAGAAGCTGGGGTACTGCCCCAGATCGGGCATGGTGGTCGGCGTGCCGGTGGCGGCAAAGTCCAAGAACCCCTACGTGGACGTCAACGTGGATTATCACCTGATCAACATGGACAAGGTCTTGGACAACACCCGCAAGATTTACCAGACCGCCCGGATCATCCGGGGGTTTGACTACCGCAAGTGGATACCCAAACCGAAAAAAACCGAAGGGGAGGACAAATAATGGGACATCTCATTGGAAAAAAATACTGCCAGGAGCATGTCCTGGAGGTCGCCAAGGGGATTGCCCTGGCGGTGCATAAGGCGCCCCAGATCACCGGCAAGACCACCGTTGATGCGGAGATCATCTGGGGGGAGGACCTGGAGCCGATCATCGAGGTCATGGGGCCGGTGGGCGCGGTGATGCGCTACGTGGGGTGGGACCATGAAACCCTCAAGCGCTGTTATGAAAAAGGGGAGTCCCCGGTGGTGGTGGCCATCGGCGCCAAGGTCAGCCGCTCGAACCTGGGGTGGAACTGCGGGGCCTGCGGGTTTGACACCTGCGCGGAGTTTAACGCCTACGCCAAGGAGCACCAGGGCGGCGGGCAGCTCGGCGGCCCGTCCTGCAACTGGAAGATCCTGGACTGGGCCATGGCCTGCGACTGGGCCTGCGCCGCGGCCTGGCAGCACCGCGTGGACAACCGGATCATGGGATCTCTGGGGTTTGCCTTAACCGCCCTGGGGTACATGCCGGATATGGATGTGAAGATCGGGCTGGCCCTGGGGCCGCCGAGGGAGATGGTCTACTACAGCCGGGAAGAGATGCACAAGACCATGACCTATGAGATGGACAAGCAGGATATGATCAACTGCGTCCCCACCCTGTTTACGGCGTTTCCGGGCGGCGGGACCCCCATGTACAAAACCAAGAACGACTGGTGGGCGCCGCCGGAGTTCATGGGGATCGGGTATTCCCCTGAAATTATGGAGGTGATGCAGAAGGTGCTTTTTGAACAGGTGCCGGAAATCGTGGTGAAACACGCAAGTAAGATTGAGCAACGGTATAAAAAAAAGGAATAGCGAACTCGGAAAGAAGTTTGAAGTGTCTAAAGTTCGGAGTGCCTAAAATTAATGAGTCGCTGCGCTCCATCATTCATTCTATAAATTGATACAAAGTCCTTAACTTTTGGCACTTTAGGCACTTTTAACTTATCAAAATTTTTTTTATAAAAGAGGTGAAACATGAGTTATCTTGATTTGGACCTGGATTTAACGGAGGAGGACAAGGAGCTTAGAAAAGCGGCGCACCGGTTCGCCAAGGAGGTGATGCGTCCCATAGCCAAACAATTGGACGAAATGACCCCGGAGCAGGTCATTGCCAAGGGGTCGCCGTTCTGGGATTTTATGCGCAAGGGGTATGAACTGGGCTACCATACCGTTTTGATTCCGGAGCCCTACGGCGGCATGGACCTCACCCCCAAGCAGCAGGCGATCATCTATGAGGAGCTGGCCTGGGGAAGCGTCGGCCTGACGGTGGCCATCGGGGTCGCGGCCTTTCCGGCGTTCGGGGCCTCCCTGGTGGCCGAGCAGGACCTGATTGAAAAAATCATCGAACCCTTCTGCGCCTGCCGGGATGCCAGCATCGTGGGGTGCTGGGGCATCACGGAACCGGACCACGGCTCAGACACCCTGCTGCCGTTTTATCCCAGTTTTTCGGACCCCGCCATCAAGGCCCAGTGCCGGGCCCGGCTGGACGGAGACGCCTATATCATCAACGGCCAGAAATCCGCCTGGGTTTCCTGCGGAACGGTCGCCACCCACTGCGCCCTGTTCTGCCAGATGGATCCCTCCATGGGGCACGCGGGCGGCGCCATTTTCGCCATGCCGCTGGACCTGCCGGGTGTGAGCAAGGGGGCGCCGCTGAACAAGCACGGACAGCGGGACCTCAATCAGGGGGAAATCTTTTTCGACAACGTGCGGGTGCCCAAGGAATACCTCATCGCCGGGCCCGAGGCCTATGAAGCCCTTCTGGAAATCACGCTTTCCGCCACCACCTCCCTGATGGGGGTGTTCAGCGCGGGGGTCGCCCGGGCCGCTTTTGAGGAGGCCCTGGCCTACGCCAAGACCAGGGTCCAGGGGGGGAAAACCTTAATCGAATACCCGACGATTCAGGAAAAGCTGTTTCACATGTTTTCCAAGGTGGAAACCACCCGGCGGATCAGCCGGGCCGCCTATATCTACAATCAGAACACCTCCACGCCCGCGGAGGAATACTCCCTGGTCGCCAAGGTGTTCGGGACCAACGCGGCCTATGAGGTGGCCCATGAGGCCATTCAGATATTCGGCGGCAACGGCCTGACCAAGGAGTATCTCATCGAGAAGCTGTATCGGGACGCCCGGGCCATGCTGATCGAAGACGGATCCAACGACACCCTGGCGATCGCCGCCGGCCACAAGCTGATTAAAACCTATCCGCGGCTGGACGGGTGATCGCATCGGGGATTTTTAAACAAAAAAACAGGCCTGATGTTCATACAGGCTGATGGGTTTAAAGGAGCGGTGAAGCATGACAGATGTGTATATCGTGGGGCTGGGCATGATCCGGTTCAACAAGTATCCGGATCGAAACGTGC
>DYLE01000135.1 GCA_020722245.1 Desulfonema limicola | reverse complement strand
AAGATCAAAAAAACCTCCATCGCCCGTAAGCTGTCATCGATCCGATCCTTTTTCAGGTTTTTGGTGAAACATGGGGTGGTCTCGGAAAATCCGGCCGACGCGGTGCTGACCCCGAAACAGGAAAAACCGATTCCCCGGTATCTTCCCGTGGATGATATGTTCCGGCTGCTGGATTCGATTAAAACCGACAGCCTGGCCGGTAAACGGAATCGGGCGATTCTAGAAACCCTGTATTCCACGGGCATACGGGTGTCGGAGCTGGTAGGGCTTGACCTGCCGGATATCGATTTTTCAGGCCGGGTGATCCGGGTGACCGGCAAGGGGAACAAGCAGCGGATCGTTCCCATCGGAAAGAAGGCGCTGGCCGCGATTTCGGATTACCGGAAGGACTTAAAAGACCTTCCACATAGCGGGATCCCTCATGAGGGTCCGGTGTTTTTAAACAGGAACAAAGGGAGGCTGACCGTCAGATCGGTGGCCCGAATACTGGACAGGGCGGCACGGGAGGCGGGTCTGGCCATTCCGGTGTCTCCTCACGATCTGAGGCATTCCTTTGCCACGCACATGCTGGACGCGGGACTGGATCTGCGGACGGTGCAGGAGCTGCTCGGCCACCGGCAGCTTTCCACCACCCAGAAGTACACCCATGTCAGCATGGACAGGCTGATGGCGGCTTATGATCAGGCGCATCCGAGAAGGTAGGCATAACATGACGATTCGGGGAACCACCATCCTTGCGGTGAGGTATAACGGCAAGGTCGTCGTGGCCGGGGACGGCCAGGTGAGCTTGAATAATTCCGTCATCAAGCACCATGCCAGAAAGGTGAGGCGGATTTACAACGGCAGGATCATCGTGGGGTTTGCGGGCGCCACGGCGGACGCCTTGAACCTTTCGGAGCGGCTTGAAGGGAAGCTTGAACAGTATAATGGCAACCTGACCCGGGCGGCCGTCGAGCTGGCCAGGGACTGGCGGACCGATAAGTATTTGCGACGGTTGGAGGCGATGATGATCGCGGTGGACGCCTCCCAGATGCTTCTGGTCTCCGGAAACGGGGATGTGATCGAGCCGGATGAAGGGGTGATCGCCATCGGTTCCGGGGGCGTGGCCGCGCATGCAGCCGCCGTCGCGCTGCTTAAGCACGCGGATGCCGTCGGGCTGAATGCCGTAAAAATCGTGGAGGAGGCCATGCGGATCGCCGCGGCAGTCTGCGTCTATACCAATGAATCGATCACCCTGGAAGAACTGGAATATCCGGTAGACCGATGAGCGACTTAAAGCCCTCCGAGATCGTCCGGGAGCTTGATAAATATATCATCGGCCAGGCCAAGGCCAAGCGCGCGGTGGCCATCGCCCTGCGCAACCGGTGGCGCCGGCGCCATGTGGACAAGACGCTTCGCGATGAAATCGCGCCCAAGAACATCATTCTGATCGGCCCGACCGGGGTGGGCAAAACGGAAATCGCAAGACGGCTTGCCCGGTTGACGGACTCCCCGTTCATCAAGGTGGAGGCCTCCAAGTTCACCGAGGTGGGCTACGTCGGGCGGGATGTGGAATCCATGGTCCGGGATCTGGTTTCGCTTTCCATCAGCATGGTCAAGGCCCGCGAGCAGGAGGCGGTGAAAGGAAAGGCCGCAGAGATCGCCGAGGAGCGGATGCTGGATATCCTGCTTCCCGAATCAAAAGACCGGCAGACCCAGAAAGCCGGCGAGCCCTATACGGATCTCAAGCCGGTGGGGGAGGAGGCGTCCGCGCCGTCCACGCGGGATAAGCTGCGCGCCATGCTGCGCGGGGGCAAGCTGGACAACCGGTTTGTGGATCTGGAGGTGGCGGACCGCTCCATCCCCATGGTGGAGATTTTTTCAAGCGCCGGCATGGAGGAGATGGGCATCAACTTCAAGGACATGCTGGGAGGGCTGATGCCCCGGGGATCCTCCAAGAAGCGGAAGGTCAAGGTGAGCGAGGCCATGGAGATCCTCGCCCAGGAGGAGGCCCAGCACCTGGTGGACATGGATAAGGTGGTGCGTGAGGCCATTGAAAAGGTGGAACAGTCCGGGATTATTTTTTTAGACGAGATCGATAAGATCGTCGGAAAGGATGGCGGCCACGGGCCCGATGTGTCCCGGGAAGGGGTGCAGCGGGACCTGCTGCCGATCGTGGAAGGGAGCACGGTGACCACGAAATACGGGCCGGTCAAGACCGATCATATTTTATTTATCGCATCCGGCGCCTTTCATAGCAACCGGCCGTCAGACCTGATTCCGGAGCTCCAGGGGCGGTTTCCGATCCGGGTGGAGCTGGATTCTTTGGGAAAAGCGGAGTTTGTTCGAATCCTCATGGAGCCGAAGAACGCCCTTACCGTTCAATACACCGCCCTGTTGAAGACCGAAGGGGTTGATTTATGCTTTAATGATGAGGCCGTTGAAGAGATTGCTAAGGCCGCCGAGGAGGTGAACCGCCAGACGGAAGATATCGGCGCCCGAAGGCTGCATACCATCATGGAGCATCTTTTAAGCGATGTGCTGTTCGATGCGCCGGACATTGACGAAAAACAGGTTTGCATTACCAGACAGTACGTGAACAATAAATTAAAGGATATTCGGGATAACGAGGATCTGAGCAGGTATATACTTTAGGGGCAAGGTAGAAGGTAGAAGGTAGAAGGGGGAATATGACACCCAGTGTTGCCGACATACTGATTGAGGCGCTGCCGTACATCCGGTATTTTTCCGGCATGACCATCGTCGTGAAATACGGCGGTCACGCCATGGTTGACGAGCGGTTGAAGACGGATTTCGCAAGAGATATCACCCTGATGAAGTTTGTGGGGATCAACCCGGTGGTGGTGCACGGCGGCGGGCCCCAGATCAATTCGGTGCTGGAGCGGATGGGGATCAGTTCAAGGTTCGTGAACGGTATGCGGTTTACGGACGAGCAGACCATGGACGTCGTGGAGATGGTGCTGGGAGGGAAGGTCAACAAGGGGATTGTGGCGCAGATCAATCAGCAGGGCGGCCGGTCCGTGGGGCTCTGCGGCAAGGACGGCGGCTTGATTTTTGCGGAAAAGCTTCAGCTCATGTATCAGCCGGACGAGTCGAAGCCGCCCGAGATCATCGATCCGGGGCACGTGGGCACGGTAACGGCCGTCAACCCGCTGATCATCAACACCCTGACCAGCCATGGGTTTATTCCGGTGGTGGCGCCGGTGGGGGTCGGTCCCGACGGGGAGACCTACAACATCAACGCGGACCTTGTGGCCGCCAAGGTGGCCGGAGCGCTTTCCGCAGGCCGGCTGATCTACCTGACGGATGTGGACGGCATCCTTGATACTACCGGGAATTTGATTTCTTCCTTAAACACCCAAACCATTCAAAGGATGATCCATGACAAAACCATATCCGGCGGCATGATTCCCAAAATCGAATACGCCCTGGACGCCTTAAAAAGCGGGGTGAACAAGGTGCAGATCATCAACGGCACCCGGCGGCATGCCCTGCTGCTGGAGCTTTTTACGGATAAAGGGATTGGAACGGAAGTGACCCAATGAAGCGAAACGAGATCATCAGCCAGGCGGAAAAGGTCATTGCGACCACATACAAACGATTGCCTCTGGTTTTGGAAAAGGGGCGCGGCTGCACGGTGTGGGATGTGGACGGACGGGCCTACACCGATTTCGTGGCGGGGATTGCGGTATGCAGCCTCGGGCATGCCCGACCGGAAGTGGCCCGGGCGATTTGTGAACAGGCTGAGAAGCTGTTTCATGTGTCGAACCTCTATTATACCATCCCCCAGGTGGAACTGGCTTCCTGGCTTGTGGCGCACAGCTTTGCCGACCGGGTGTTTTTTTCAAACAGCGGGGCCGAGGCCAATGAGGCGGCCATAAAGCTGGTCCGGAAGTATTTTCATGACAAGGGGGAGCCCGGCCGGCACCGAATCATCGCCATGGATCAGTCGTTTCACGGCAGGACCTTTGCCACCCTGTCGGCCACCGGACAGCAGCGGATTCGGGAAGGGTTTGATCCGGTGCTCGGCGGCTTTGAGTTTGTTCCCTTCAATGATGTTGCAGCCTTAAGGGCCAAGATCAACGATTCGGTCTGCGCGGTGATGCTGGAGCCGGTTCAGGGGGAAGGCGGGGTGCGATGCCCGGATGAAGGATACCTGAAAGCCGTGCGGCAGCTCTGCGACGATTCGGGAATTTTTTTGATATTAGACGAGATTCAGACCGGAATGGGAAGAACCGGGCGGCTTTTCGCCTACGAGCATTTCGGCATTGAGCCGGATATCATGACCCTGGCCAAGGCCCTGGGCAACGGCCTGCCCATCGGCGCGATGCTGGCCAGGGAAGGGGTCGCTTCGGCCTTTAAACCCGGATCGCACGCTTCCACATTCGGTGGAACACCGGTGATCACCGCTGCGGCCCTGGAGGTGGTGAGGCTTCTTGAGCGGGAAAATATTATCGCGCACTGCCGGGAAACCGGGGACTATTTCAAAGCCCGGCTGATGATGCTTAAAGAAAAGCACGATGTCATCGAAGAGGTGCGCGGGATGGGGCTGCTTTTGGGGATGAAACTGAAGGAAAACGGCGCCCCCATCGTCAATGCCTGTCTGGGAAAGGGGTTTTTGATCAACTGCATTCAGGAAAAAATTTTGCGGTTTGTTCCGCCGCTGATTATCAGCAGGGAGGAAATCGACAGGCTGATCGCCTGCCTGGATGAGGTTCTTCAAAAAGGGTGTTAAACCGTCATCGCATTTTGTGGGAGTAACGGGCGTGAAAGTGACGATTTTCAAATTTATGGTTCTATGCCTTGTGATGACTGCGGCCTCCTGCGGATATGAAAGGTATAGCCGGACGGATAATATCCTATTCGCTCTGGATAAAGACGATTGCGACAGGGCCAAGGAGCTGTTTCTTGAAAAAGCCGGCGTGATGAATGAGACCGGAAAAGGTTTCAACTATCTCAAATTTTTAGCCTATCTTTATCAACAGAATAAGTGCGATGATGTGATCATTGAGCTCAGCCCCGAGGCTTTGAGTTATTGCGAAGACAAACAGAAGTCCTCCATTTACCTTTTTCGGGCGAGGGCCTGGAAGCGGAAAATGGCCTATGACAAGGCCTCGGCGGATTATGCAAAGGCGGTTGAATTGAATCCGAAGGGCGCGGCCCTGGCCAATACGGCCTGGTTTCTGGCCACCTGCCCGGATTCCCGGTATCGAAACGGGGATCGAGCGCTCAGGTATGCGAAAATGGTCATGGAACAGGCCGATCAAGAGGATTCGAAGATTGATAAATCCAGCGTTTTCAGCACCCTGGCCGCGGCCCATGCGGAGGTGGGGGATTTTGAGCAGGCGGGAAAAGCCCAGGAGGAGGCACTGGATTTATTGAAGGAGAATCATCAGGAAAGACAGAGGATGTATGAAAAGAATCTCACCTCTTTCAAGAATAGTGGTTCTAAAGAAATGGTGAAAAAGCAGGAAGAAGCGCTTGCTCTATTCCAGGAAAGTGCCAAGGAAAAAGAAACCATATATGAGGAAAGGATTGCCTCGTATAGAGCCGGGAAGCCGTGGAGGGAAGACCCATCAGAGATCGATAATGAATAACAGAAAATTTACCCTGCAGGAGATGCATTGAAAAAGGATATTTTGACTTTAAGGGATTTGGAGGCGTCCGATTTCGCCACGCTGCTGGACCGGGCCATGGAGTTGAAGTCCCGGCATAAAAAAGGGGTGCCGGAGCGCTCCCTTGCGAGAAAAGCCATCGGACTGATTTTTGAAAAACCCTCCACCCGCACCCGCATTTCGTTTGAAGCCGCCACGATTCAGCTCGGCGGAACCCCGATTTTTATCAGCAGCGGCGACACCCAGATGGCACGCAATGAACCCATCGAGGACACCGCCCGGGTGCTCTCGCGGTACCTTGACGGCGTGGCCATTCGCACCTATTCCCAGGACATGGTTGAAAGGTTTGCGGCCTTTGCGGACATTCCGGTGATCAATGCCCTTACCGACAAGTACCATCCCTGCCAGGTGTTGAGCGATCTGATGACCGTGATGGAGCATAAGGGCCGTCTGGAGGGGCTTAAAATCGCCTGGATCGGCGACGGCAACAACATGGCGCATTCCTGGATCAACGCTGCGGCAATCCTCGGCTTTCAGCTTGTCCTGGCCTGTCCTGAAGGGTATTCGCCGGATTTAGAGATTTTAAAGGCCGCCGTCCAAAAAAACAGCGCAATTTTACTCACCCATGATCCCAAGGAGGCGGTGAAAGACGCGGATGTGGTCAATACGGATGTCTGGGCGAGCATGGGGCAGGAGGATGAGCAGGTCAGAAGACGGGTGGTGTTCGCGCCGTTTCAGGTCAATACGAAACTGCTGAGTGCGGCCGCAAAGGATGCAATCCTCATGCATTGCCTGCCTGCCCACCGGGGGGAAGAGGTGACCTCGGATGTCCTGGAGGGGTCACGCTCCGTGGTATGGGACCAGGCCGAAAACAAGCTTCACATGCATAAGGCGATTCTGGATGTGCTCATCGGGCAGGGGCGTACCCTGCCCGAAAGCCCATAAGATTTTTTTGGTTTTGTTTTTTAAAAAAAATGAAGCGTGCGGCAACTCTCACAAAAGGGGCGCGAGCTACTCTGTAGTTATCTGAAAATGCCCCCGCCGGTTCTTGGCCCAGGCTTCCTCATTATGCCCCGGATCGACA
>DYLE01000134.1 GCA_020722245.1 Desulfonema limicola | reverse complement strand
GCCCTCACGATCCGGAAAAACCACCCCGCGTAAAATCAATCGCGGATTTTGGGTTCGGTTTTTCTATTGACAAACTTCGATCGTCTCGATGTATAGTGTCTTCCAGTAAAAAAAGATAGCCCATGGTGGCGCATAAATTCAAGGGGGTTTATTGATGATAAGAGCGCGAATTCTTGGGGTGGGGAGGTATCTTCCGGAACGGGTGGTGACCAACTTCGACCTGGCCAAAATGTTTGACACCAGTGATGAATGGATTCAGCAGAGGACCGGAATCGTGGAAAGACGATTTGCAGACGAGGGGGTTTACTGCTCGGATCTCGCGGCCCATGCCTCACGGCAGGCCATCCAAAACGCCGGACTTCAGCTCGAGGATATCGATTTTCTCATCTTTGCCACCTTAAGCCCGGATCACCATTTCCCCGGCAGCGGGGTGTACCTTCAGGCGAAGCTGGGCCTTTCTGAAATCGGCTGTCTGGATGTCCGCAACCAGTGCACGGGGTTTTTATATGGCCTTGCCGTTGCGGACGCCTTTGTGCGCGCCGGCGTGTACAAGAGGGTGCTCCTGGTCGGCGCCGAGGTGCATTCCAGCGCCCTTAACTTCACCAATGCAGGCCGGGATGTGGCGGTCTTGTTCGGGGATGGCGCAGGCGCGGTGGTGGTGGGTCCTTCCGAAGATGAGTCCAGAGGAATCCTGACCACCCATCTGCATGCGGACGGACGGTATGCGGAAATATTGAAACTCGATATCTGGGATATCAGCAAAAAACCCTATATCACGGAAACATCGCTCACCAACGGGGACATCTGGCCGAAAATGATCGGCAAGGAGGTTTTTAAACATGCGGTCACCAAAATCCCAGAAGTTATTGAAGCCGTGCTTAAGGAAAACAACCTGAAAACAACTGACATCGATCTGTATATCCCCCATCAGGCCAATCTCCGCATTAACCAGTTCGCAGCCCACCGGCTGGGCGTGCCTCAGGAAAAATTTTACAGCAATATCGAAGCATACGGGAACACCACGGCCGCTTCCATTCCCATCGCGCTCAGTGAAATCCTGGAAAAAAAAATAATTTCCGAAAACAACCTCATCGTGATGGTCTCCTTCGGTTCCGGATTCACCTGGGCCGCAAGCCTGATCCGCTGGTAAACGCCGCCTAAAAAAATACGGCCAGCAACCCAAAACCCTCTGCCTGCAAAAAATTTAACCTTCCAACCGGAAATGTGATATACTGCAGTTAACCGGTGCGGGCTCCGGCTGCGCTCATGATTCAGCCTCCACCATTAACCTTTATCAGCGAAAGGAGAGAAAACATGAAACAGCAGCTTATCAATTACGAAACCATGCTTCGCATCACAAAGGCCATCTCCCATTCCAAGGACCCGGAGGAGATTGCGCTTCTGACCACGGAAAGCGTCAAAACCGCCCTGGAAGCAAAAGGATGCGCCCTGTTTCTGTTTAACCGCAAAACCAACGAGCTGGAACTGGCCGCCTCGTTCGGGTTGAGCGACGAGTATATCAACAAGGGCCCGGTCAGCGCCTTGCGCTCCATTGCCGCATCCCTGGTGGACGGGCCGGTGGCCATTTATGATGTGACGGATGATCCCAGGATTCAATACCCGGATGAGGCCAAAAAAGAGGGAATCGCGTCCATTCTGGCCGTGCCCATCGTTGTCGGCGGGGTTTTAATGGGGGCCATGCGTGTCTATACCGATAAACCCTGGGAGTTCACCTTGGGGGATGTGAATTTCGTTCAGGCTCTTGCGCAAATCGCAGGTGCGGCCATTAACATGGCCAGGTATATTAAAGGGTTAAAAAGCAGCATCGATGTTTTAAAAACCATGCAGGAGGTTCAAGCCCGAAAATCCACACGAAGGACCCCCTATGAAGGGGTTCCCGTCAGTGTATCCACGGCCGCAACCGGCAAAAAGGATAAAAAAAAGTAAGACCCAGGCGATTCTCATGCATTTTCGGGTTCCTGTTCCACAACGCGGTTAAGCACTGCTGGCAGCCGGTGTTTCAGAACAGCTCGCCGCCAGCGGCGGGCATAACGTTCACGCAAAAGGGATGGATTCTGACGGCGGATTTTCGTCTTGTCAAAATCTAAAAAATAAACCTGGCTTGAGACGTCGACAAGGACATTTCCGGGGTGAAGGTCTGGATGGTAAATCCCATGGTTGATCAAAAGAAAGATCTGCCGGTTCACATCCTGCAAAACACCATAAATTCGATTGGACTCCTTTAGACTGAGTTCGGCAAGGGTGCAGGCATCGGATATCTCTCGGGTGACCAGCCATGAATTATAAAAAAGAACGCCCCGATACGCAAAAGCCACCGGATCCGGGACACGAAGACCGATACCTTTCAGGCGCCCCAGCAACTCATACTCTGATCGGCTTCTTATTGTCCTGATTCGAAGGTATGTTTTTTCATTAAAATGCCGAATCATGCCTCCGCGGGTGTAGGTCTTGACAACAACCCGTCCAATTCCATCGATTGCGGCATGAACCACGGGGTTTCTTCCGCCGAGCAGGGTCCCGACCTTCTGCAACGGCCTTTCAAAGCAGGCAATCATCTGATCCATCTGTCCGGGGGTGAGGCCTGCTTTGAAACCGATACGATAGGATTTATAAGAGGTGATGACCGTCATTTTGCTTTAGCAGCAGAGCTGTGCCGGATGTCTGTAAACCCCGGCCTTATTGTTTAATCCATCCATGATACTCTCGTAAAAAGCTATTTATCCCGCTTTGCGGTATTTTTACAGTAAGACACTTGTTTTATTTGATAGATCATGTACGTATTTGCCCATGATGTATCGGGCAATAGAGACCGATCCGAGATTGATGCTTTTGGCTCGTTAAAAAGCTTGGTTTGAAGGTTTTGCGGTTATTCCATTGGTGGCTCTGACCCCGTTTGGAAGTTTGATGATTTTTCGCAAACCTTCCGCCCGATGCGTCCTTACTATTCAATCATTTTGGCGCATAACACGAACAAACGTAAAAACCGAAAAAGCGCTATGGATTTACTGCTAAACCAAATTCATGGGAATACCGCCGGTATCGATATCGGCGCTCAAACTCATTATGTGGCGGTTCCTCCAGGCCATGACCCTGAAGGTAAAGACGTCCGGTCGCTTGAATCTTTTACCGCCGGTTTATATGCATTAGCCAATTGGTTGAAGCAATGCAATACAGATAAAGTCGCCATGGAATCCACCGGTGTCTATTGGATTCTAGTGGATTGCCGGTGGCTCCAGCAACTCCACACCTTCGGCCTGCTGCAAGGCGCGTTTCGTCCGGATTCTCAAACCTGCGAGCTCCGGGCTTATTTGCGACAGCGAATCATGCTTGTTTCTTATGCGGCCGAACATATTCAGCACATGCAAAACGCATTGGAGCAAATGAATATCAAACTGCATCAGCGATATTCCCGCCACCACCGGTATGAAAATCATCCGCGCCATTATCAACAAAGAACGAGATCCTCAAAAATTAGCCGAACTGAGAAATCCCCGTTGTAAAAACGATGCCGGTGTCATTGCCAAGGCGTTACACGGCAACGTGAGACAAAAGCATCTTTTTACCCTGCAACAAGCCGTAGCGCTTTTTGACTTCTATCACAAACAAATAGATGATTGCGAACGGCAAATTCAAAGCCACTTTGCCTCCTTTAATGACCGAAGTAATGGCAACCCAGTGCCGGCCGGAGGTAAAAAAAGCAACGCGCATCATCCCATGAATTTTGATGCCAGGTCCTTTCTCTATATATAAAATAACGGGTGTTGATTTGACCCGTATCGATGGTCTCGATGCGCCGACGGTGCTTTCCATTATAAGCGAAACCGGCATCGACATGAGCCCCTGGCGCACTGAAAAACATTTTACATCCCGGCCGGGCGTGTGTCCCGGTAGCAAGCCGGCGGCAAGGTGCTGAGCTCAAAAACCAGGCCATCCGCCAATCGGGCGGCCAATGCTTTTCGCCTGGCGGCTTACAGCCTTCTGAGAAGCAAATCCGCCCCGGGCGCCTTTCTCAGACGCATCAAGGCACGAGCAGGCTCTCCCAAGGCGATGACTGCGACCGCTCACAAAATTGCCCGCATATTTTATTTAATGCTCAAACATGGGACCGCGTACAAAGATCTCGGTCAGGATTATTATGAACAATGATATCATCAACGGGTAATCCGTAACCTCAAAAAAAGAGCAAAACGGTTTGGCTATAAACTTGAAATCGATCAAAATTTAAAACAACTTGCAAACGAAGTGCTAAATTAAGTTCCTTGGAAGGTTGCCTTGCGGCGATCCTCCCTCAACACGCAGCATTTTAGTTTTTTCCGCAAGCGTTCCCAGGATCAGGCAGATGGTTCAACCGATTGAAAACAGATAAACCCATAGGGGATCACCGCCTGGTTTTCCGTCTACGATATAATCGCCAAAAACTTCCAGGATCGTCAATGCGTGCAACAGCATTAAAAAATAATTTTTTAACCCGGCAGGCGTATCCCGATATTCTTCATGACAAGACCGCATAACCGCGCCGGGGCAGAATGACCGTAACCCGGGTCCAAGCCTCCTGTTGGCTTTCCAGTTTTACCTTGCCGCCGTGGAGTTCCACGATTCGCTTCACAATGGCCAAACCCAGACCAAAACCGCCATGCTGGATCGACCTGGATTTTTCGACCCGGTAGAATTGATCAAACACCTGATGGATTTGCGCCTCGGGAACGCCGGGGCCTGTGTTGGCGACAGTTACCATCAATTCGGTAGGGGATTGATCGCCCGTCACCTCAATCCGTCCGCCATCAACGTTGAACTTGACGGCATTATCGAGAATATTGGAAAAGGCGCGGCGCAGTTTTTCCTCGTCCCCATGAAAAACCAACCGCTCGGCAAGGCGGACGGCCATTGTGATATTGTGAGCATTCGCTAAGAATTTATATTCCTCTGCCAGGGATGATAAGAGCTCGGTTAAGTAAACCGGCTTTGGATCGATGCGGGTCAGGGTTTCCAGGGATGAAAGGTTTAACAGATCTTTGACCAATCGATCCATGCGCAATACCTGACGGTTTAATCGGAGAAGGTTATTCATTACAAAAGGCGGCAAATTTTCCCCGTCAAGGGCACACATTTCGTCGACAGCCAACCGCATGGTGGTGAGCGGGGTTTTTAACTCATGAGATGTATCAAAAAGAAAATTCCTCTGCCTCAAAAAAGAATACTGCAGCCGGTCCAGCATCCGGTTGATGGTGCTTGCGAGCTCGCTGAATTCATCTTGACCTTTTCCGGTCGGTATTCGCCGGTCAAGATTCTTTTCACTGATATCCCGGGCCAGGTCTTTCATTTGACCCATCGGCTGCAGGATCCTGCCGGCCAGGAAACGGCTGATGAAGATCAACGCCAGGGTGGAAAGGATAAGCCCGGTGATAAGGCTGAAAACCAGTTCCTCTATTTCTGATTTCAGTTCTTCCAGGGACCTGGCGATCTGTACCACAAACGACCGGCCGTCCAGCTCGATCGAAAAGCTCCTGATCCGAAAAGGCTCCCGCCGGGTTTTGCCCTGTTCCGGATGGATTTGCCCGGTCAAAAGAATCGCCCTGGCAACAGCGCTTGAGCCGGGCTCAACCGGAGGAAGCTTCACCAATTTCGCCAGGCCGGACCGGTAGAGTATCTTGTTGGTTTCCTTCCCGTAAATCTCGATCCAGTACTTTTTGTCCAATGCATGGGAATACGAATCGGGATGCCCTGCCAAATCCGATTTTTTTTGTCTTTCCACAATCATTCTGGCGGTTTTGTATGCTTCCTCCTTGAGTACCGTATCCAGAATATCGAAAGGCTGTTCTATCAATTCATAAAACACCACAGCGGAAAACAATAAGCTGGCAATAAACCCGGCCCCGACAATAAAAAGTGTGATCCTTGTCTTGACGGTCATGGCGTCTTGTCTTGGATGATATACCCTACGCCGCGAATGGTTTGGATAATCTTTCCCTGGCCCGAATCACCGATTTTTTGACGAAGGTTTTTGATATGAACATCCATAAAATTGGACATGCTGAAAGGGTCAAAATCGTCCCCCCATACGTGTTCGGCCAGGCTGAAACGCGACACGGCCCTGTTTTTGTGGTGCAGGAGAAACTCCAGGATGGAAAACTCTCTGGGGGTCAGTTGGACCGGTTTTCCATTTTTGGTCACCCTGCGGCTTGCCGTGTCAAGAGCCAGGTCATCCACCTGCAATACGGATTCAGACTGGCCTCCGGATCTTCTAAGCAGGGCGCGAACGCGGGCGAGCAACTCATCCAAGGAAAACGGTTTGGCCAGGTAGTCATCCGCTCCAAGGTCGAGGCCCTTTACCTTGTCTGCCACATCACCCTTTGCGGTCAGCATGAGCACGGGAATATCGATTCCGGCCTTTCGCGCCTGTTCCAGGAAGGTCAACCCGTCGACCTTCGGCATCATGATATCGAGAATGATCGCATCAAAAGGCGTGTCGAACAACCTGTCCAGCGCCTCTTGGCCGTCTGTTGCCGTTTCGATGATGTAACGCCGGCTTGTTAGAATTTGCTCCAACTGTTCCAGCAACGACTGATCATCATCTACGATTAAAATTTTCACAAGGGCCTGCTCCCTGAATTCAAATGCCTTTTTCCCCCCATACAGGAAAAACGGATAACCGCAAGAATATTTTTACCACAGAACACACAGGGAAGAACAGTAAAAATCCCGACCCAGAGGACCAGGCTTTGGGTAGCCCCTGAAAAAAGTTACAAGTTAAAAGTGAACTAAA
>DYLE01000133.1 GCA_020722245.1 Desulfonema limicola | reverse complement strand
CAGCAGGGTGAGGACGTAATCTTTGTACTGCGAGGCATCCATGCCGCCGCGCAGTTCATCGCAGCTTTGCCAGAGTGAGCTATAGAGTTGAGATTTCTTCAAAGCCATGACTTGACCTTCCATCTATGGTGCAAGTTGCTGTTTCTGTTTTGAGGCCCAACGTCAGGATCACCTGCCGCTATAAAGCGCAGCGGAATAACCGTCAGGGGCATCCATCTGTTCGGCTGCTTTCTATGTACTTGTCACAGAATGCCTTTGTTACCTTCCACAGGTCAGGTGTGAGCAAATCCACCACCTTGGCATGAATCTCGCGCGGAACCCCTCCGTAGAACGCTTCCGCAATCCCGCCGGTAATGCAAGCAAGTGTGTCGCTGTCTCCACCGAGGGAGATCGCGTTGCGTATAGCGTCTTCATACGATTCTGAATCGAGGAAGGCAATGATCGCCTGGGGCACAGTGCCTTGGCAGGATACGTCGAAAGAATAGGAAGGACGGATGTCATCCACAGTCCGGTCGAGGTCGTAGCCAAAGAGGTTTTTGATGCGCGACCTGATAGCTTCCTTGTTGTACCCTGTCCTGGCGAGAAACACCCCAAGGGCTGTTGCTTCTGCCCCCTTAATGCCTTCTGGGTGGTTGTGCGTAATCTCCGCCGTCATCCGCGCCTGTTGAAGCACCTCGTCTTCGGTTGAGAAGGCAAACCCAACCGGACTTACGCGCATAGCGGAGCCATTGCCCCAGCTGTTGTACGGTCGGGCATGGTCTGAAAGTAGCCACCTGATGAAAGAACCGCCGTAGCCGGCACCAGGATAGCGTCGTCCAATCCTCCTCACTGAATCCACGTACGGTACCCCCGAAAGAATTGCGTCCGCAATCGCAACCGTAAGAACAGTATCATCGGTGAAATTGCACTGAGCAGAGAACAGAGGGAAGTCCTTTGTCTTGATCGGGCGGTGCTCATAGACGGATCCGATTATGTCCCCGGCGATTGCTCCGATCATAGTATTCGTCTCCTGAGCTGAACGAACAGCGTTTTATCCTTCATCCTGTCTGGCGCTGAAGGTAAAGGCGTTATCGACCGGGTTGACCGCCGTCGAGGACGCCGGATATCAAAACAGGTTAAAGGGAGGATGGATAAAATGTTGCTGAACTAAACCGGCCCGTCAATGGCGCGGTCGGCATTTACCGGATGGAGATTATATCGGGGTCGGCTGCGGTTGGCAAGCGTAATCATTCGGTTGGTTGGGGGATAATCATTTAAATCGGCACGGATTTTATTTGCCAAAGCGGCCCTTGATACCCATGAAAACTCATTCCCGTATTCTCTTAGGTCAGTAAGGACAAACCCGTCCGGATAGGCCTTGAAAAATGTATACGAATAAGGGGCGGCGGACAGGGAACAGGCTTTGGATTCTAACCCCGAGCCGCGGCGAATGCGTTGGTAAACCCCTCTTCGATCATGCGCTGTTCGTTTGATTCCGCCTCCTTGAGGGAGGTGAACAATCCCACCCGGACCCTGTAAAAGCAGGCATTGTCCTGGGTAAACGGATCGATGGTGACGTTGCTGTAGCGTCTTTCTAGTTCTGTTTTCAACCTTTCCGCGTTGGCCCGGTCGGCAAAGGCGCCCACCTGGACGGTGAACTCACCGGTGAAATAAAGGTTTTCACCCAAGGCGCCGGTTTTGGCTCTTTCACCCTTTGCAGCGTGTTGCCACGCCACTCAAGCATAGCCGATTGCGCGAGTGAAATGGACCGGCCTGACACACTCCGGGAGAGTTGTTTGGAAAATCGATATGGTCATAACCAGTCCCGCCGCGTTGAAATAATTCTAAGACTCTTCGACCTATGGCAGATGCATCTTCGTCGTCGTTCATGTGACGTCAATCGTCTTCATAAACCCAAAAAATTCTTGCATAGCCCATTATCCATCTCCTTTGCCTTAGTCAGCGGCGCGCTATTTCTTGTCAAGCCTATCCAATTGTTCGGCTTCTTTGAGTTTTTCAATATCGATTTTATCTTGCGGCCTTCCGCTTGCTTCCTTTGCTCGGATAAGGTCAGATCGTGAAATGAATAGAATTTTAAGATCATCCAATTGAACCACTTCACGATTTTTCCAAGCCTCATCGAACTCGATTCCTGGGATCGACATCATAATATCGACTCTCAAGGGAGGCCTTCCCATCTGATAGAAATATCCTTTCTGTGCAAAGTCATCTGAAGTAAGATTTTCCAGGGGTGCACCAAATTCTTTTAAGGCCGAATATACACCTTCAGCATTATCTTGATCAGTCGCTATAAACACATCAAGGTCTTTCGTGAAACGTGGCTCACTATATTTCATAACTGCGTATCCGCCCACTATGAGATAGCGAATTTTATGCTTTTCGAAAATTTTCAACAGTTCTCTGAAGTCTGGGCTCGTCAGCATTTTTTCCTCGAATTAAAAAATAATCGTTTAGCATTTCCGTTACCGCTTCGAAAATGGCAAGATCTCCTTGGGATTGCCAGAAGCGAATATCGAACAAACGCCGATCATCTGTTATACGTTGATAATTTTCTTCTATTTTTTTCATTTCTTACCCTATAGGTAATGTGCACCATGTGGCAATGTTTGAAATTCAATCATTCTTGCATTCTTAATAGGGAACAGGCTTTGGATTCTAATCCCGAGCCACGGCAAATGCGTTGGTAAACCCCTCTTCGATCATGCGCTGTTCGTTTGATTCCGCCTCCTTGAGGGAGGTGAACAATCCCACCCGGACCCTGTAAAAGCAGGCATTGTCCTGGGTAAACGGATCGATGGTGACGTTGCTGTAGCGTCTTTCTAGTTCTGTTTTCAACCTTTCCGCGTTGGCCCGGTCGGCAAAGGCGCCCACCTGGACGGTGAACTCACCGGTGAAATAAAGGTTTTCACCCAAGGCGCCGGTTTTGGTTAAAAGGAGGAGGTCGTCATCGGTGCCCAGGGCGACGATTTCAACAGGGGCGGTTCCGTTTTGAACAAGCCCGATGGCCCGGGCGGCGCTGTAAGACAGGTCGATGATCCTTTCCCGGACAAACGGGCCTCGGTCGTTGATCCTTACGATGGCGGTTTTTCCGTTGTCAAGGTTTCGGACCTGGACCATGGTCCCGAAGGGGAGGGTTTTATGCGCGGCGGTCATGGCATGCATGTTGTAGGTTTCCCCGTTTGCGGTTTTCCTGCCGTGGAAGGGGTCCCCGTACCAGGAGGCGATCCCCTGCTCGCGGAACCCGAACGCGTCGGGCAGGGGATGATACATCCTGCCGTTGATCCAATATGAGTCCGCCGGTGGGGGCGCGGGTTTCGGGACACAACAACACAGCGCGCCGGAGAACAGGAGCAGCACGGCTATGCATTTTAAGTTTTTCCAGATTCTGGTTTCCGGTTTCAAGTATCCAGCCTTACCGTTTGCTTTTTAGCGCTGTTTTTAGAACCTCCTGCATCTGGCTTACAAAGCGAAAGCGGATGGCGGTTTTGACCTTTTCAGGAATATCCTCCAGGTCCTTTTCATTGAATTCGGGCAGGATGATGGTTTTGATGCCGGCGCGGTGGGCCGCCAGCACCTTTTCCTTGATGCCGCCCACCGGCATCACCTGCCCCCGCAATGTGATTTCACCGGTCATGGCAAGGTCCCTGGGGGTGGTCTTGCCGGTCAGCAGGGAAGCCAGGGCGGTCAGCATGGTCACCCCGGCAGACGGGCCGTCCTTGGGGATCGCCCCCGCCGGCACATGGATATGAATGTCATGGGTCTGGAAGAATTTGTTTTCGATTTTTAACGCGTCTGCATGGGTTCGAATGTAGCTCAAGGCCGCGGTGGCCGACTCCTTCATGACATCGCCGAGCTGCCCGGTCAGGGTCAGCTTGCCGGTCCCCTCCATGGCGGTGGCCTCGACAAAAAGAATATCGCCGCCGGCCTCTGTCCAGGCCAGCCCCATGACCACGCCGGGGGTGGCGACCCGATTTTTCATTTCATTGGTGAACCGGATCGGGCCAAGGTATTCGGCGATGTTTTTCTTATCTATTTTTAAGGACTGGGTCTTCCCTCGGGCGATGCGGGTGGCGACCCCTCGGCAGACGTTTGCGATCTCCCGCTCCAGGTTCCGAAGCCCGGCTTCCAGAGTATAGCCGGTGATGATCTCCTGGATCGCCCTCTTGGTAAACAGGATTTGTCCGGTTTTAAGCCCGTTGGCCTTGCGCTGCCGGGGAATGAGATACCTGAAGGCGATCTTGACCTTTTCTTCCAGGGTGTATCCCGAAAGCCTCAGCACCTCCATCCGGTCCCGCAGGGCCGGCGGAATGGTGTCTAAAATATTAGCGGTGGTGATAAACATCACTCGGGAGAGGTCAAAGGGGACATCCAGGTAATGGTCCTCAAAGGAAAAATTCTGTTCCGGGTCCAGCACCTCCAGAAGGGCGGAGGACGGATCCCCCCTGAAGTCGCTCCCCACCTTGTCGATCTCGTCAAGCATGAAGACCGGGTTGTTGGATCCGGCGCGCCGAATCCCCTGAATGATGCGGCCGGGCAGGGCCCCCACATAGGTGCGGCGGTGGCCGCGGATTTCCGCCTCATCCCGAATCCCGCCCAGGGCGATGCGGATGAACCTGCGGCCCAGGGCGCGGGCGATGGAATGGCCCAGGGATGTCTTGCCGGTTCCCGGAGGACCTGCAAAACAAAGGATCGGCCCCTTGATTTCCGGGTTTAATTTCCGTACCGCAAGGTATTCCAGTATCCTTTTTTTGGCCTTTTCAAGACCGAAATGATCATTGTCCAGCACCTTCTGGGCCTTGTCCAGATCCAGGTTGTCTTCGGTGGTGTCATTCCAGGGAAGCTCCGTGATCCAGTCCAGGTAGGTGGAGGCCACCGTGTATTCCGCTGATGAGGGGTGCATGCGGGAGAGGCGGTCGAGCTCCCGCTGGGCCTCCTTGGCCGCCACCTCCGGAAGGTTTTTTTCCTTTATCTTCGTCCGGTACTCCTCAATTTCGACATTGGTTTCGTCCGTCTCCCCCAGTTCCTCCCTTATCGCCTTGAGCTGCTGGCGCAGGTAATACTCCCGCTGCTGTTTATCCATGTCCCCCTTAACCTGGGACTGGATCTTGCTGCCGATTTCGAGGATTTCGAGCTGGTAGTTCACCATTTTGGTGACTTTTTTAAGGCGATGTTTGACGTCCAGGGTTTCAAGGATCTCCTGTTTTTCCTTGGTGGTGGAGTTGATGGTGGAGGTGACCATGTCCGACAGGGTATCGGGTTCGTCAAGGGTTCTGGCGATGGCGACGATTTCAGACGGCATACCCGGAGAAAGCTGCACAACCTTCTGGTACTGGTTGATCAGGTTGAGCATCATGGCATCGATCTCCTTGTCCTTTGTCCATTGCGCCTCGAGCGGCTCGACCCTGGCCATGAAGTAAGGCTTTTTCTGTGTGTATTCCCTGACCTTAAACCTCCCCAGTCCCTGAAGAAGCAGCTGGGCCTTTTCCTCATCTATCTTCGCCATTTTCAGGATAATCGCGCTGGAACCGACGAGGTAGAGGTCATCCGTGAAATACTCGGCCTTGGGTTCCGTGGAGGTGGAGGTGATGGCGCCGATGATCCGGTTTTTTGTCATGGCCTCATCAATCAGGCGGATGGATTCCCTCTGCAGTACCATGAGCGGCAGTACCATCTTGGGAAAAAGCACGACATCAAACAGGGGGAGAATCGGAAGGATTTCAGGGAGTTTTTCAGTCGCGGCGTTCCTGGGTTGCTGCGGTTGATTCATCGGTTACCTCTTTAAATAGTGTCCGCCGTTTATTCAAGGCGCGGGTTATTCGTCGGATATGGGAATGCTGTAGCTGGTTTTAAGAATCCGTTTCGGTAAACGGATATGCAGGAGTCCTTTTTGGTATGAGGCGGTGGCCTTTTCCGTATCCACCGGCGCGGGCAGGTAAAGCATCCTTTCAAACGTTCCGTACTGGATTTCGGCCAGTCGATACCTGCCATTTTCCGCCGGCGGTATCCCCGGCCGTCTTCCGGCGAGCCGGACGACGCGGCGGTTTATTTCCAGCTCCAGTTCCTCCTTTTCAATCCCTGCGATTTCAGCGATAATGATAATTTCATCGTCGGTTTCATAGAGGTCGAGCTGAGGTTTCCAGGCGCTTTTTGAAAAGGCGAACATCGGACTCATCGACTGGAACATCTCCGTGACGCTTTTTTCAAGTTTTGAACCTGCATTATCAAAATCATTGGCGAACCGAATTTTGATGTATTCCATGCCCGGCTCCTGTTGTTTTTAAAATAATAGCGACCGCATGATTCCTAAAAAAAAGGCATTAGCATCATGCGGCCGGTTTGTAAAGTGGAGACCGCCGGTAGTCAGCGTGCCGGATGAAGACCTGCGGAAGAAGAACCAGGAAGTTTTTTTCGGGTTTAAAAGAAACACCCGGATCAGCGGCCTCTATAGCGGAATATGCTTAACCCCCACTACGTACTCATCGGGCGGGGTGTTTGTGGTCACCCAAACGTAGCCTTCATTGTCCATCGTTTCGATTCGTCCGTGCACCGTATACAGGCAGCCTTTTTTTGCTTCAAAGGAGAGGTGCTGGAGCAGGTAGTGGTTGCCATGGATATACGGGCAATCCATCAGCACAACCACGAATACGGTATGAAGGCCGGGGGTAACCTCCACGGCCGAATCGAAAAACCCCACCTCCTCGCCATCCACCGAGACGATATAGACCTCCGTAAACGCCTTGTCCCGCTCCGGCATGATGACCGCAACCCTGTCGTTGGGGAGATCCGACCAGAAATGGATTTTACCCGTGTTGCAGCCACATAACACTACGCAGAGCGCCAAGCAAATCA
>DYLE01000132.1 GCA_020722245.1 Desulfonema limicola | reverse complement strand
CCGTCCTGGTAGGCCCGGGGCAGCCATTCAAATATCATCTCGATGGTCTTAAGGGCGATGGCCTGGTTGATCTCGTCGGATTTCGGGGCCATGAACCCGTCAATGGCATGGGCCAGGGCGTCGCCGCCGGTGCCCGCGGTCAGCTCCGGCGGCATCCCCGTTGTCAGGGTCGGGTCCAGCAGGGCAAAGTCCGGAACAAACTCCGGCAGGGCGCCGGCCACCGGAAGCTTCACCCCGTCCGGAAAGGAAATCACCGCCACCCCCGAAACCTCGGAACCGGTGCCGCTGGTGGTGGGAATGGCGACCAGCTTGGCCTTGTTTCTCAGGTTTAAGGGAACCAGCGGGCTTAGTATCTCAAGCTTTACATGAGGATGCTCATACAGCAGCCAAGCGGCCTTTGCAGTATCCATGGCGGACCCGCCGCCCAGGGCGAAGATAAGATCCGGCGCAAACCGTTTGATTTGTTCGGCGCAGTCCTTGACCGTGGCGATGGGGGCGTCGGGCTCGGCCTTGGCCCAGGTTTCAAAGGAGATGCCGTGCCTTTTTTCATAGGGGCTTTTGACCTTTTGGGCAAACCTCACCGCATAGGGATCAGTGACCAGAAACGCCCGCTTGCTTCTGCACTCCCTGGCGATCAGGTCCACCGCATCGGGTAAAAGCTGGGGTTTGTCCAAAAAAAGGTTGAAACCGGAAAACACCCGGGGCACAAAAAAGGGTTTCATCACGTCCCGTAAAAATTCGGCCTGCACCATGGGACCGCCCCAGGTTCTCAGCAGGTATTCATGCGTCCAGTAACTCATCTCCCCTCCTTGCTCAGAGCATTTAGAATAGTTCAGGATGACATGACAAAATTAATGGCCGCACCGAACCAGGTAAAGGAATGAATCTTCCCCTCGATCCCCACCAGGTGATTGGAAAGCGCCTGCATGATCCCCTCCTCCCCCTTTTTCATGGCGTAAAAGGCGGTTTTGGCATCCGCCCACACCATGGCGGCATCAAACCGATCCAGCACGGCGTCGCTTGAAAACCCGCCGTCTTTAAAAATGAACCGCTTTCCCCTGGCCCCGTCGCTGGTCTTGATCACCACCGCACACTCATGCCCCAACAAAAACCTTTTAAACCCCTTGTTTTCCCGTGCAGCCTTCTTAAACCTGGATGCCAGAATAAAAAGAAGCAGTGAAAATTTCATCGCATCTTCCTTTCGAAAACCGCGTTTTTGGAATCGCCGACCGATGTTGATCCCCGTTCTTGGCTCAACTTTCTGATTAATTTAGATTTTTTATACGCCCGGGGTCAACAGAAGTCAAGACAGTCTTTGGCTTCCCGGGGATAACCGATGCGGCCCAATCCCTTTTTAAAAAGATAAACTTTTTTCATTTATTGTTCTTCTATTATATTTTTTTACGTAATTTAACGGGTGATATACCTGATTCATCCTAGTATTAAACTGGCAAACTTTTAAAAGTAAAAACCTTTTTAAAACCTTGAAAAATACGTTATAAAGTTTGATCAAAAAAAATATAAAAAAAAGCCCCTTCTAATAAAATACAGGTAGGTTTTGGGTGATTTAACTCTATGCCATAAGTATTCAAATTTCAGAAGCCACAAAAACAATCTGATAGACATGCGCTCACAAGGACTACGACCTATAGGAACCTGGATTCCCGATTCAATTCCGCCGGCCTTCTCACCCCAGGAAATCATTGGCGCCATCCATCGGGTAAGAGAACCGGCTCACATCATCCAGGATGCCGCCAGCTGGCGTGTCGGGCTGGGGTTTTCCGGAAAAACCTCATCGACAAGTGATGCGGCCTCAACCGGGTTTTTGCATCTGGGCACCCTGCCCGCCCTGTACCCGGAATGGCTGGGCGACCGCTCCTTTCAGGAGGTCCATTCGGTCCGCTTGCCCTATGTGGCCGGAGCCATGTATCGCGGCATCGCATCGACCGATATGGTTGTGGCCATGGCCAAATCCGGCATGATCGGGTTTTTCGGAGCAGCCGGGCTTCCCATCGATCAGGTTGAAAAAGCGCTGATTCAAATAAAAAACAGCCTTGATAACAACGGCCTTTCCTGGGGCAGCAACCTGATCTACACCCCAACGGACCCCGAGCTCGAACAAGCCATCGTGGAGCTCTACCTCAAGCATCACGTCAGAAGGGTATCCGCCTCAGCCTTCATGAGGCTTACGCCGAACATCGTCCGGTATGCGGCGACCGGTTTAAAGACCGATGCCAGCGGCAGGATACACAGACAAAACCATGTGTTTGCCAAAATCTCCCGAACGGAAACCGCAGAACCCTTTATGGCGCCGGCTCCTGCGGAAATCCTTGATTATCTGGTTTCCGGCGAAAAGCTGACCCCCGAGGAGGCCCGGCTTGCGGCCCGGTTGCCGATTGCCGAGGACATCACCGTGGAAGCGGATTCCGGCGGACATACGGACAACCGGCCGCTCCCCGCTCTTTTCCCGACCCTGCTCATGCTAAGAGACCAGATGATGGCCCGATACCGATATACCCGGCCGATCCGGCTCGGGGCCGCCGGAGGGCTTGGGACGCCTTCCGCCGTGGCCGCGGCGTTCGCCCTGGGGGCCGCCTTTGTCCTGACGGGATCCATCAACCAGGCCGCTGTGGAGTCGGGCCTGTCCGCAGACGGCAAGGAAATGCTGTCCAAGGCGGAGGTGACCGATGTGGCCATGGCGCCGGCTGCGGACATGTTTGAGCAGGGCGTCAAGCTGCAGGTTTTAAAACGCGGCACCCTGTTCCCCAACCGCGCGGCCGACCTCTACGCCATCTACACCGAAAACAACGGGATCGAAACGATCCCTAAAAAAATCAGGACCCGGCTGGAGGAAAAGGTGTTTCAGGCGCCTCTTGAAAAAATCTGGGATGAAACCCGAAAATTTTTCGCCTCCCACAACCCGAAGGAAATCCAAAGGGCTGAAAAAGACCCCAAACACCTCATGGCCCTTGTTTTTCGATGGTATCTGGGAAACTCCGCAGACTGGGCCATTCGAGGGGTGACCTCCCACAGGACAGACTACCAGATCTGCTGCGGACCGGCCATGGGCGCTTTTAACGCCTGGGTTCGAGGCTCATATCTGGAAAAACTCGAAAACCGGCGGGGGGCCGATATCGCCTTAAACCTTCTCGAAGGCGCAACCGTGGTGACCAGGGCCCAGCAGGCAAGAAGTTATGGAATTCCTGTGCCGGCCGAGGCGTTTAATTTCAGGCCCCGGCCCCTGGTCTATGGATCAACGCCATAAGGAAAAAATGCCATGCGTCCTAAACAGACCAACCCGAAAACCAGGTCCGAAAGCCTGAAGAAAAAAACCAAGGATCAAACGGCTATCCCGGAGAAAATGGGAAAAGCCTGCCCGGTGGCCATCATCGGCATGGGATGCCTGTTTCCCGGCTCCCCGAACAAGGAGGCCTACTGGCGCACCATCACGGCCAAGCGGAACATGATCACAGCGGTTCCCGAGTCCCACTTTCTGATTGAGCAATACTATGACCCGGATCCGAAAGCACCGGACAGGACCTACTGCAAGCAGGGGGGGTTTCTCGACCCGGTCGAGTTTGACCCCATCGCCTTTAATATTCCGCCGGCGAACCTGGATTCCATAGACACCTCCCAGCTTCTGAGTCTGGTGGTGGCCCGGCAGGTCATCGAGGAGGCTTTTGCCGGACAGCTTAAAAACATGGATCGAAGCCGAATCGGTGTGGTGCTGGGGGTGGCCGCCGGTCTGGAGTTGCTGGCGGAGATGGCCGGCCGGCTGACAAGGCCCATCTGGATCAAGGCCATGCGGGAGGCGGGCCTTCCGGAAAATGAGATCGAAAAAATTTCGAATAAAATCCTCTCAGACCATACGCCATGGAAGGAAAACACCTTCCCGGGCCTTCTCGGGAACATCGTGGCCGGCCGTGTCGCCCAGTTTTTCGATCTGGGCGGCATCAACTGCACCAGCGATGCGGCCTGCGCCAGTTCCTTCTCCGCCCTTTCCCAGGCGCTTTACGAGCTTTATCGCGGCAGCTCGGATGTGGTGATCACCGGAGGGGTCGACACGAACAATGGGCCCTTTCTTTTTGTCAGCTTTTCAAAGACACCGGCCCTTTCCCCCACCCACGACTGCCGCCCCTTTTCCGACAAGGCCGACGGCATGACCCTGGGGGAAGGGATCGGCATGGTGGCGCTCAAACGGCTGGCGGATGCGGAGCGCGACGGGGACCGCATTTATGCCGTGATTCAAGGCATCGGCGCCTCCTCGGACGGCAAAGGAGCAAGCATTTTTGCTCCACTTGTCAAAGGCCAGGTTCGAGCGCTTAAACGGTGCTATGAGGCGGCATCCTACGGCCCTGAAACCGTGGAACTTGTGGAGGCCCATGGCACCGGCACGCCGGCGGGCGATATCGTTGAGGTCAAGGCGCTCTGCGCGGTTTTTGAAGAAAGCTCAAACAAAAAACAAAACCCGTGGTGCGCCCTCGGATCGGTCAAATCCCAGATCGGCCACACCAAAAGCGCCGCGGCGGCGGCCGGGCTGATGAAGGCGGTTATGGCTCTACGCCATAAGGTGCTTCCTCCCACCATCAAGGTGGAGCGGCCGGATCCCCGGCTTGAAATCGAGAAAACCCCGTTTTATCTCAACACCGAAACCCGGCCGTGGGTGAGGGATGACGCGCATCCCCGAAGGGCTTCGATCAGCTCCTTTGGTTTCGGCGGAACCAATTTTCACGTGACGGTGGAAGAGTATACGGGAAAGGGGAAAACCGCCTGGCGGATGCGCAACGCGCCCAGCGAGCTCGTCATACTCTGCGCAAACGACGCCGAGGCGTTGAAAACCCGATGCACGGAAACCGCCGCCTCCCTGGATACCGAAGGGGTCCTGACCTACCTGGCAAGGACCTCCCAGGAAGCCGCCGACGTCCTCGCGCCGGCAAGGCTGGCCCTGGTGGCGACGGACGAAAAGGACTTGAGCGACAAGCTCCATACTGCGGCCAGGGCGTTATCCGAAAACCCGAACAAGGGGTTTGCCATGCCCAACGGAATCTTCTGCGCCCTGAAAAAAGCCGATCCCGGGCCTATCGCCTTCCTGTTTCCGGGACAGGGGGCCAGCGTGTATCCCGGCATGGGGGCTGACCTGGCCATGGAGTTTGACGAGGTCATGGATGTCTGGGACCTCTCCGCAAGCTTTGACCGGAGGCGGAACGCCAAAGAGCCCCTTTACCGGGTCGTCTTTCCGATCCCGGCGTTTTCAGAGGAGGATAAAAAGGCTCAGGCGCAAAAGCTCTCGCTGACCCAGTGGTCTCAGCCCGCCGCGTTAACCGCCAGCATCGCCATGTCCCGTCTGTTAAAAGGCCTCAAGATTCAACCCGCCTGTGTGGGCGGGCACAGCCTCGGGGAAATCTCAGCCCTGCTGGACGCGGGCGTGCTGGATTTTCAGGATCTGCTCGACGTCTGCTTTAAGCGGGGGGAATTGATGAGCCAGGCATCAGATGAGACCGGCGCCATGACCGCGGTGTTTGAAAGCGGTGAAAAGGTCCAGGGGATACTTGACGGCCTGAAGACCAAAATCATCATCGCCAATTACAACAGCCCGGCGCAGGTGGTGCTATCCGGGCCCCTGCCCGACATGGAGCGGGTGGAAAAAACCCTAAAAAAAGAAAGAATAGGGTTTAAGCGCCTGCCGGTCTCCGCGGCCTTCCATTCGGCCATGATGAACAAAGCCTGTTCTCCTTTTATGGCGTATCTGAAAAAATTTGATTTTAAAAAACCCATGCTCCCGGTCTACGCCAACATCAGCGGCAAGCCCCATTCCGACAACCCCCAAAAAATACGCGAGACCCTTGCTCAACAGATCAACCACCCGGTTTTGTTTGTCCAGGAGATTGAATCCATGTACGCCGCCGGAGTAAGGACCTTTATCGAAGCCGGCCCGGGAAACGTGCTCACCGGTTTTGTCCAAAAAATCTTAGCGGACAGGCCCCATACCGCCGTCAACATGGATACCAAAGGGGAACACGGCATAACCAGCCTGTGGAAGACCCTTGGAAGGCTTTTTATTGCGGGCGTCTCCCCCTGCTTTGATTACCTGTGGAAAGACTATGCGCCCATCAGCGATCCCCGCAAAAGAAAAAAACCCAAATACGCGGTGATGCTAAGCGGCAGCAACTACGGAAAGCCCTACCCGCCGCCCGGAGGAATGTCCGCCTATCCCAAGCCGAATCCGCCGAAGACCCAATCTGCAGAGATGACATCGAACCGAGAGCCAGATCCCGGGCAAACCGCTTCGAGACAGGATTTGCCACCCCAGGTCTCATGTGAAAGACCTTCGGAGGCATGGATCGCCGCGTATCAAAACATTCAACAGCAGATGGCCCAGGCCCATGCGGCTTATCAGAAGGCTGTTTTCGAAAGCCATATGCAATTCCTAAAGGCCGTTGAAGCCGGCAACCACACCCTCAGCGCTCTCCTGGGCGGCCATCCTGTTGATCTCATCAGGATAACTGAGACTGAAAGAGCAACAACCGGGGGCTTCCCTTCGCCGCCAAAATTGCAGGAAATGCCAGATTATCCTAAAATACCCGTTTCCGCTTTTGAGGCTTCGAAAGCGGCCTTTACCGCCGCCCCCCTTACCTCGACGCTGAAAAAGCCGCAGACGGCAGCGGCAAAACCGGCCGTTTCCCCTCGCAAAATCGACTTTGAAAAGCTTCTGCTGGACGTGGTCGTGGATAAAACCGGATATCCCAGGGAAATCTTATCCATGGACATGGATATCGAGGCGGACCTCGGCATCGATTCCATCAAGCGGGTGGAGATCCTCTCCGCCATCAAGGACGCGCATCCCGGACTCC
>DYLE01000131.1 GCA_020722245.1 Desulfonema limicola | reverse complement strand
CGAACCGAACCGAAGGTTCGCAAGCCTTCCGGCGTCCCTTTGAAGCCCGTCGTTTCGAATAATGACCACCAGCCGGTTTTCATAGATCCCGGAGACAAGGCTCCAGGTCACGGTGTTGATCCGCATGAAAAAATCGGCAATGATCACACAGATATCCGGATTTTCTATCCTTCCCAGGTGGATATAGATCCTGTTGCGGGATTTGACATGGCCGTCTATCGCTTTTTTAAAACAATCAAGAAACTCCGGCTGCAGGTCGGCCTGTTCGATTTTTCGAGCCAGGGGCGCATTGGCATACCGAAAGAGATATTGAAAGGCCTGAATATCAGCGTTGATGGAGGGCCTCTGGAAGTCGTTGGTGTCGGTCTTGATGCCGAGAAACAGGGCGGTGGCCAGCCTGGCCGAAGGCCTGATTTTTGCGGCCCTCAGGTATTCGGTGAGCATGGTGGAGGTGGCCCCGTAATCCGGCCGGATATCCTTAAACGGGGCCTGGCTTTCGTCCGGATGATGATCAATGATGGCGGTGTACTCAAACCGGGAAAAGCTTTCATTATGGTGGGGCTGGCCGTCGACGATGACAAACCGGTTGTAGGCATCCGCTTCGATCTTGGAGATGGGGGTCATACGGATATTCAGCAGCCGCACCATGGCCCGGTTGTCCGTCCTGGCAATGGTGTTGATGTGGGACAGGCCGATCTGGGCCACGCGCCGCCATAAAATTCGTTTAACGGCCAGGGCGCTGGCAATGGCGTCGGGATCTGCGTCGATGACGATCAGGACACGATCCGATCCGGTAAACCGGTCATAGAACCGGGCAAGTCTTTCCTTGTTTGAAAGGGTCATGCCTTTTGGTCTCCCCCAAAAATCATCCTGTAAAAAACCTTTAAAACTAAACGCCCGCCCCGTTATGGGCGCCCATGCCGGCAGGTCGGCATCGCGTCGGGCGCTAAAAGAACCTTAACAGTTAAGCGGGAGTCAGGCGTCATGTCAATAAAAACCCAAAATCCGCCTAAAACCTGTATTGGATTTTACACCGGGCGGTTTTTTAAAAGAATCAAAAACAGGTTTTACTTTTCGAGCAATGGGGTGTATGAATCAGCCAATAAAATAGGATTCAATCAAACTGAGTTATGCAATAGGCAAACGCCACCCAGACTCACCCGGGCGGCGTTTTTTTTTGAGGAGACTCAATTGGCAACCCTTTTGGTCATCGACAACTATGATTCGTTTACCCATAACCTGGTCCAGATGCTGATGCTCTATGACCTGGAGATTGAGGTCTTTCGAAGCGATAGAATCAGCATCGACCGCATCGCCCGCATGGGCATAGATTACATTTTAATTTCTCCGGGTCCCAAGGACCCCGCCCATGCAGGGATCTCCACCCAGGTGGTCTCATCCTTTGCCGGCCATGTGCCGATTCTGGGGGTGTGCCTGGGCATGCAGTGCATCAACGAGGCCATGGGCGGGTCCACTGTAAACGCGCCGATACCGGTTCACGGAAAAACCAGCCGGATTCACCATCATCAGGAGGGGATCTTTAAGGGCATCCCCTCGCCGTTTACCGCGGCCCGGTATCATTCGCTCATGGTGGACCCCAAAAACACCGGGCTTGAGGTCACAGCCCGAAGCGACGACGGGGTCATCATGGGGCTGCATGATTTAAGGCGGGCGGTTTTCGGGGTGCAGTTTCATCCGGAAAGCTTCATGACCCAATACGGGTTTGTTTTGATTGAAAATTTTTTAAAGCAGGGGCCGCTTAAAAAACCGTCAAAACGCGTGAAGCGTTGCGGATAAAGGAGGCCTGGGCGTGCGCAATTTAAAAAAAATTACCGGCCGGCTTGAAAACATCCATATCGAACCCCTGGTTTTAAACGAGCCGATTATCGATTTTGCGTCCCGGTTTTCGAATCTGCCGGGCACAGTAGTGCTGATGAGCGGCGGTGAGCTTGACAGCGCCCGGTACCATATCCTTGCCGCGTTTCCCTGGCTTACCTTAAAATCCCGTGGATGCCAGCAGGTGCTCACCGCGGGAAGGCGGACGATGCGCTGGGCCTTCAATCCGTTTGAGGCGCTGCGGCGGCTGATCCGGGGGTACGCCCTGGGGTTTGACGACCCGTCCATACCCGTGGGGGCCGGCCTTTTCGGATACCTCTCCTATGATTTAAAGGATTATATTGAAAAACTTCCCCGCACCGTTGTGGATGACCTGGGCCTGCCCCAGATCTGCCTGTTTGCGCCTTCGGTGGTGGTCGTACACGATAAGATCGCCCAAAATACCCGGTTGTGCATACCCCTGCGGAACGGTCAATCGTTGAAGAAAACCCTTGGGCGATTTCAATCCATGATCAAGACGCCCCCGGCCAAGGATTCCTTTTTCAGCGGCGGATCCACCGGTTTTTCATCCTCCTTTACCCGGCCGGCCTATCTGGAGGCGGTCTCCCGGATCAAGGATTACATTGTTTCCGGGCATATCTATCAGGTGAACCTGTCCCAGCGGTTTGAAACGGATTTTTCCGGAAACCCCTATGCCTTTTTCAAACAGCTCTACCATGCCGCGCCGGCCCCGTTTTACGCCTATGTTCATGCGGGCGACCATTATATCGTCTCCACATCGCCGGAGCGGTTTCTGTTAAGGCGGCAAAGCGAGGTGGAAACCCGGCCCATCAAAGGCACCCGGCCCAGGGGTAGGACAAAAAAACAGGACAAGACCCTGGGTCAGGCGCTTAAACAGAGCCAAAAGGACGCGGCGGAGCTTTCCATGATCGTGGACCTGATGCGAAACGATCTGGGCCGGGTGTGCCGGGCCGGAAGCGTGCATGTGGCCGAACATAAGCGTTTGGAACCCTATAAAAACGTCTTCCACCTGGTCTCCGTGGTCAAGGGTGTGTTGCAGCCGCAAAAGGATACCGCGGACCTGCTTTTGGCGACCTTTCCGGGAGGTTCCATCACCGGGTGCCCGCGCATCCGGGCCATGGAAATCATCGACGAGCTGGAACCTGTTTCGCGGCATGTCTATACCGGCTCCATCGGGTATATCGGTTTTCACGACACCCTGGACCTGTCCATCGCCATCCGCACCGCGACCATTTATCACAACAAAATATTTTTCTCCGCAGGCGGCGGTGTGGTGTTTGATTCGAACCCGGGAGACGAGTATGACGAGACCCTTCATAAGGCCCGGTCCCTGCTGGAAGCCCTAAAAACCTCAACCCCTGAAGCTGGGGCAAAAGAATTTGTATGGTTAAACGGCGCCCTTGTTCCAAAACCCCAGGCCAAAATTCCCATTGGAGATTTGGGATTTCAGTATGGTTTTGGCTTTTTTGAAACCCTTCGGGTGCACCGGGGAAGGCCCGCCTACCTGAAGGCGCATATTCAACGGTTTTACGACGCCTGGAAGAATCTGTTTCAGACCCCGGTTCCGGACATCACCTGGAACGAGGTGATCGGCCAGGTCCTTGAAAAAAACAATCTGCTTGACCAAACGGCCGCGGTCAAGATCATGGCTGCTTACGGAGAAGCCGGGGTTTGCCCCTGCCGCCACAGCCTGGTGGTTACGGCAAAGCCCTATGCAATGCGGCCGGCCATTCGAGAAAAGGGCGGGCTTGATCTCGCCACCTACCCTCATCCCCGCCAGACCCCTTTGGCCGATCATAAGACTTTAAATTATCTATATTATTTTCTTGCCGGCCGATGGGCCCAGCAAAAGGGTGCGGACGAGGCGATGATTTTAAACCCGGACGGAAGCATCTCTGAAACAAACACCGCAAACCTTCTGATGATCAAAGGAAAACACCTGATCCGCCCGAAATCCGCGCATTGCCTTGCCGGCATCATGGAGCAGCAGGTGATCGCCCGCCTGACCCGCCGGGGGTACCGGCTTGTCCATCAAAAACTGATGCCCAGGGACCTGTTTTCGGCGGACGAGGTGATTTTAACCAACTCCCTGATCGGCGCGGTTCCCGTGCTGAGCCTTGATCAAACCCCTGTGGGAAGACCATCTGATCTTTGCGCGCGGATCAGAAAAGCCGTCTTTTAACAACCTGTTTATGGATATGGATAAATGATATATGGATAAGAACTTCCTTTCGATGGTTTGATTTATCGCTAAACCAGCTTGTGTGTCAAGTTTTAACGGGCATTTTATATTGTGGAGGGGCTCTGGATGATTTTGGGGGGCGCGGCCGATAAGGTTAATCCTGTCCGTTGTCTGGCTGGGCATCTTGACTTCCATCAGCCCCTGTCCCATGGCCACCAATATTGCGGCTACTACCATATTGGAACGGAAAGCAGATCAATTCACCGTATGCAACGATATTTGCCGCCCTGGCCTATACCGTGGGTCGGATTTTGTCCTTTATGATCATCAGCATCCTTATTGTCACGGGGCTGATTTTTATTCCGGGGGTATCCAATTTTCTTCAGGCGCATAGGTATCAAATCATCGGCCCCATTTTTTTATTAACCGGCCTGTTTATTCTGGAACTGGTCCCCTTGCGGCTGCCGAATGTCTCCTTTAAGGTGTGATCTATAGACGCAACGGACCGCTTCATAAAAAAATTTTCAGATATTGGATAATGCTGGTGGGTATCCGTCTCTTTATAAACTCGACAGGCCGTTCATGTTGAACGGCCTGTCGATCTGTTCAGTCGATGCGATCACAATCACCGATGTTTATTCAGCCTTTGGTAGATCTGGATTCTGATCCACGATGGGATTCAAGATCGGGCTGTCGCCATTATAAGCGGAGCCGGGCCCCATGCTCCATTTGAACCAGGAATCGTCAAAATTGCTGATTTCCGGATAACCTATCATGTAAGCAAAAAACCAGGCCGGGCTGGATCGCCAGCCCGTGCCGCAGTAAAAGCTTAAATGCTTGTCCGTGGTCAGACCGATGGAATTCCAGTAGGAATAGATTTTTTCCGGAGCCAAGGTACCGTCGGCATTGAGATAATCTTCCATTCCAGAAGTGCCGGTGCCGGCTTTTCCCCAAACTGCGCCGGGAACACGGCCGCTGGTGGGAATATAACTGTAGGGAGCGGTCGCGCCGATATATTCATCCCAGGTTCGGATGTCGACCATCACGGCATCGGCTATCACCCCACCCACGACATCCCGCACAAAGGGAATATCGACCTTGTATTCGGGATGGATAGCGGTTGTTCGGTCGGGATCATCCGGATCAAAAGCAGCCACGGGCTTGCGGACAGCCGCAATGGTTTCCAATTCATAACCTGCTTTTGTCCACGCAGTTTTGCCGCCATCCAGGAACCGGACATTCTCCACGCCGGCGTATATTAGGGTCCACAGCACACGGGCCGCAGCCGTTGGGTCATCGCCATACACCACCACCGTAGTATTCTTGTCAATGCCCATATAGGCAATGGCGGGCAGCAGATACTGGTCGGGATAGATATCCCACCAGCCTCGCGGCAGGGCGTCATCCGGGCCAAGCCCCTTGGCAGCGTCCTCTTCTTCGGTGGTGCTGCGGTCCCAGCAGGCTGGCTCACCCGCGTCCACGGGCCAGTCATTGCGGGGATTAAAGCAGTCATATTCGATTTCATCGGTGTTCACCCAGATGGCTTCGGGAACATGACCGTCGTTATATGAATCGCTGGCCGGGCCCCAGCCGGTTTCGATAATGGCATAGGGCTTGCCGCCATTGTTGTTATCCATCATGTCTTTCAGCCATTTAGCGTTGACCAGCTTGTCCATATGACCGGTTTCCCTCGGGTTATCATAATAGGACCATTCAAACCAGCCGCCGTCATAGTTGGCTGCCGGCCATCCCATAAGATAGGCATAAAAAGTTGTTAGACCGGAACGCCAACCCGTGCCGCAATAGAAAATCATGGTTTTGTCTTTGGTGAAACCGGAAGACGTCCAGTGATCTTCAACTTCCGTATAGGGTTTGAGAAACTGATAATCACTGCTCACCAATTCGGTCCAGTCACCGGCCCACTGGGCAGTAGGGATGCGGCCGTATTCCTCGAAGTAGTGGTAATAGGAATTGGATGAACCAACAAATTCCGCCCATTCCCGGTCATCCACAATCACGGCATCGGCATTGGTGCCGTCGATCACCGCATAGACATCCTCCGTATTCGCAAGGAACCTTGGATTACCAGCACCGCCGCCAAAGTCAACAGGCGTCGGCATGTTGGGCGTTGTCTCGATTTCACCGCCATAGGCAACCCAGGCATCGTAATTGCCGTTCAGCAGCCGCACATCATCCACGCCCGCAAGAAGCAAAGCCCAGGCCGTTCGTCCGGCGGTCATCATGGAAATATCGTCATCCGCATAAACAATGACGGTTTTATCTTTGGATATACCCAGACCGCCGAAAAATTCCTGAAGTTCGGGAATGGGTTTGACATTGCCTTCCTCGGGAAACTGATAGCCATCGCCATATTCCGAATTCGGGCCGTTTTCGATACTGTAGGTGTCCATGAAAATCGCGCCGGGGATGTGGCCTGTTTCATAGACGGTTCCGACATAATCCGTTCGGTTTTCACTGTAGCGGGGCTCATACGATGTGTAGAGGATGACATACCCATTACCCGGATACGTCGCGGGATTCTTGCCCTTGATCAGGTCATCCAGCCAGGCTGGATGCACCAGCGCCTGATAGTTTGCCATCTTGTCCATGGGATAGGTCGCGGGATCAGCCGCGGCCCAGTTCCAGATGGAAGCATCGTAATTGGTCACGTTCGCATAGCCCATGAGTCGGCAGATGAAATAGGCATAGGCGCTCCGGATGCCGGCAGTGCAATAGGCCGCGACTTCCTTGTCCGGCGTGACTCCTTTGGATTCAAACAGGTCTTTCATGGCCGTGTATTCAAGGATGGTTTTATCCGCCTGAAAATAGATAATATGAAACGGGCTGGCCTCGGGTGCATCAACCATGGTAATATAG
>DYLE01000130.1 GCA_020722245.1 Desulfonema limicola | reverse complement strand
AGCTCGGCTTGGACCGGTAATGATGGGGGTCCAGGGTCACGGGGCCGCTGATCTCAAAGTAGACCACATATCCCCCGTCCAGATGACAGGCCCCCCGGTTGGCCGTGGCATACCCCAATGCGTGCCCGACTGCAGCCCTGGGGGAGTAACCCGCGATCTCAAGCCCCTTGGAATGGGCGGCAAACTCCCTGCCGCCGTATTTTTCAGATAAAAACCGCACCCCTTCGGCCAGATCCTTTCCGATCCCCTCGCGATAGGCGATCTGCCTGATCAGCTCGGAGATATTGTCCTTTTTCCCGAACGCGATGCCGTTTTTCCATATCCCCCGGGAGTTTAATTCCGCCGCAAAACCGATCACATTGCCGGTGCTGATCGTATCGAGGCCCAGCAGGTCCAGTTCATAGTTCCAGCGGATAAGGGCCTCCATATCATCAATCTCAAGGTTTGAGCCCATCAAACACAGCATTTCGTATTCCGGCCCCTTGATCTCCTTTCCATCCAGCTCTACCAGTCTGCCGCATTTGATCGGGCAGGAAGGGCATCCGAAGTTCTTTTTCAGATAGTCCTTGGCCAGCCTTTCCCCGCTGATGTTATCCGCCCCTTTAAAGGAACCCTTCGAAAAATTCCGGGTGGGCAAGGCGTTTTTTTCATTTAAAATACTAAGAAACGCAGCGGTGCCCAGTTTCGGTGCGATATCTCCGGTGACCGGATGGTTCTTGAGCAGCTGGGTCCATTTTTTGATCCCGGCCTTAAATTTTTCAGGGCGATCGATCTCGATCTTTTTTCCACCGTTTACAACCACAGCCTTGAGGTTTTTGGATCCCATGACCGCGCCCATGCCGGTCCGGCCGTGGACCCGCTCCCCGGATACGATCACGGCGTATTTGACCAGGTTTTCCCCGGCCGGGCCGATGACCATCTTGCCGCCCTTACCCAGCGCCGCCTGGGTCTCTTCGGTGTTTTTTCCCCAGAGATGATCCGCAGGCTGGATCTGAATATCGTCCTCGTGGATGTCGATATAGACCGGGCTTTTCGCCTTTCCGCGGATCACGATCCCGTCCCATCCGGCGTGTTTCAAAATCATGCCGAAGCTTCCGCCGCTGTTGGAGTGCCCGATCCCTCCGGTGAGCGGGCTTTTGGCCGAGACGTCGTAGCGGCTGGTGGACGGTGCTCCGGTGCCGGTCAGCGGGGAGGTCATGATCACCAGGATGTTGTCGGGAGACAGGGGATCCACGCCGGGTGAAAGCGAATCCCAGAGGATCTTGGTGCTTAAAAACCGGCCCCCCAGAAACCGCTCCCGATCCGCATCGGAGATCGGATACTCGCCGCTTTTTCCGGTGGTGAGATCGATATCCAGAATCTTTCCCGCATACCCTTTAAACCTGCTTGACATGGTGTATCCCCCTTTCTCTGTGATGGATAAAAAGGCGAACTACTTCCCCTGATAATTCGGCTCCCGTTTTTCCTTAAACGCCCGAGGGCCTTCCCGGGCGTCCTCGCTCAAAAAAACAGGAAATCCGATTTCAATCTCCTTGGCCAGGGCCTGGGCCATGGGAAGCCCGATGCCGGAAAGCACGCATTGCTTGATGGCCTTGACCGCCAGCGGGCCGTTTTTGACGATGATTTTGGCGATCCGTTCGGCCTCGGCCATCACCTGGTCGCCGGGAACCACCCGGTTTACAAATCCCAGCCGATAAGCCTCTTGGGCGTCGATGAGCTCGCCGGTCAGCAGGATTTCCATGGCCTTGGCATAGGGCATCTGCAGGGGGAGTTTTACCGTGGAGCCCATGAGCGGAAGGATGGACCATTTGACCTCCTGAAGCCCGAATTTCGCCCCTTCAGCCGCGATGCGGATATCGGTGCCGTAGAGGATCTCAAACCCGCCGGCAATGGCCATGCCGTTGATCGCCGCGATCACCGGCTTATACAGGTCAAACTCGCGAAGGATCGCCTGCTGCAGAAGCTTCGGATTCTTTACGACGGTCCTGTCCGCTTCGGTTTCCGGCTTGCGGGCGCCGGTAAACAATGGAATGAGCTTTGCCAGATCCGCGCCCGAGCAAAATACCTGATCCCCCGTGCCGGTCAGGATGGCGCACCTCAGGCCGGGATCGTCCCGGTAGTCCGCCCAGGCCTCGGCCAGGGCGATCACGGTCTCCGGATCAAAGGCGTTTTTCGCCTCCGGACGGTTGAACCGGATATAGGCAATCCCCTCTTTTTTTTCATAGATCAGAGCCATCTTGGTTTCCTCATATTATTTAGTTTACGCCACCGGTTCAAAATGATCAATATCCAGAATGGTGTGGGTTGTTTTTTCGGAAAACACCGCTTTGACCTTGAGGCCCGGCTGAACCTTATCCCCCTCAATCCCCTCCAGGATATGCACCATCGGGGTATCTGCGCCGTCTGGCCGGATCAGGGCAAGGATAAAGGGCGCTTTTCGCGGCAGATGCCTGTCGTCGTAATTGACGACGGTGTAATTGACCACCTCGCCGGTGTTGGAAAGGGTCACCCAGTTGTTTCGAATATCTTCCATGCAGCGTTCGCAGGTCTGCCGGGGCGGCACAAACACCTTGCCGCAGGTGTTGCATCTTACCCCCAGGATCCGGCGCTGGTCCCGAAGGGTGGTGATAAAGGTGCTGCCGACCCTGCCGGCAAAGTAGCTGTAAGGCAGGGCCAGCTTTCCTTCCTGCACGTAGCAGTCGCTTACGTCAAAATCTTTTCTCATGTCGAGGCTCCTCACTCATCCAGTTCAAAGTATTTGATGTCGAAAATCCCGCCGGTGCGGTTTTGGGCCCAGACCGGCCTCAGGCGGCTGCCGTGAACCACCTTTTCCCCGAAAACCATCCCCATCTTGGCCCGGTCCAGCTGATCCGGCCGCAGCAGGTGCCAGAACACCTCCTCGTCTTTGCACCCGTCCAACAGAATGCCGATGGCGCCGTAGGGGGTCTCCCGGGTCTCGCCGGTGAGCGGGTCGGGGCTGGCGTAATAGCAGTACTCCATCATCCGCATTTCCCCTTTCGGTCCGATTTCCACCCATTCGTCATTCCGCACCCGGCAGATGGCGCAGGCCTCCCGCGGCGGAGACTGAAGCCGTCCGCAGCTGGGGCATCGAATGGCCAGGATTTTTTTATCCTTTAAGCCTTTTAGAAATTTTCCCATCACCGGGCCTGTGGCAAACCGCTGGCCCACCGAGATGATTTTTTTTAAGGAGATCAGCTCCTGCTCCTTCTGCATGGCCTGACCCGGGGGCAGGTACCTTTGAAACATCCGGCTGGTGACGGCAAAGCTGTTGAAATCCCCGCGAACCTTTATCTTTCCGGCGGTGAAGGCGGTCATCCCGTCGATTTTTCCGATGTTAAGCCCCACAAAGGTTTCCCCGTCGGTTTCCATCACCACATCGCAGGACTCAAGGTCATCTGTTTTTTCAAGGGTCATGGCCCCTTCCTTCACGCTAAGCCTCCATCCGCCGATGCCGGAGATGTCATAGCCGAAGCTCCGGGTGATCCCCCTGGCGCCTTCCGGACGAAACCGGTCCGGCATGGAATCAAAGATATCCTCCACGTTTATTCCAAAATAGCTGTGCATCATATCCCCCTACCAGTTTAACTCTTTTTCGAGTATGGTTAACACGGTCCACATGGTCCCCCCGAATCCGGAGGCCAGGGCATGATTGACCGGCCTTGGAATCTGGTGAGGGCCCGCATCCCCGCGAATCTGTTTGGCGGCCTCGGCCACCCGGACCATGGCGGTGGCGCCGATGGGGTTGGCCGCGATCACCCCGCCGGACGGGTTGACCGGCATTTTTCCGGTGATCATGATCTCCCTGTTTTCCACAAGCTTAAGGTGCGCATCGCCTTCGAGCAGGAAAAACTCCCTCAGCCAGTCCACCCCCCACCAGGCGGAAGGGTCATACATCTCAAACACGTCGAAATAGGAAAGCGGATCGTCGATGCCGTTGCGTTTGTATAGCTCCCGGGCCGCAAACCGGTGGGTGGTTTGATTGGGGTAGTAGTTGTTGCACAGATCCAGGGTTTCCTCCCGGTGAACCGTGATGTGATCCCGCACCCAGACCGGTTTGGAACTGATCTGTTTGGCCTTTTCCTCCGAGGCGAAAATAATGGCGCAGGCGCCGTCCGACTGGGAGCACATATGAATCAGCCTCAGGTTGCCGATCAAGGGCGGGGAGTTTTTCATCAGGTCGTCCATCTGGTCCCAGTCCAGCCCGAATGCCCGGTGGGAGTTGGGGTTTAAGCAGGCATGCTTGTCCATGATGATGCGATAGGTCATGGCCGCGCGCTTGGCCCGCTCCTCGCCGAACTCAAAGATCAGCTTTACGGCAGCCTGATCGGTCAGGGCCCCGGACTGGAGCTTTCTGGCCCACAGCGGGTCCGCCATGTTGGTGATTCCGCCGGTGGTATGCCCCTCCTGAAGCTTTTCAAACCCGATGGCCAGCACCGTGTCGTACATGCCCGAGGCCACCAGGTTGTCCGCCGCGCAGCACAGGGTGGCGCCGGTGGTGCCGCCGGTGGTGAGCCGGAAGGCGTCCTTGCCGTAAGCGCCTGTCCCCAGGGTATGCCAGAGATCGGGCTGATGAATCATCTCAAAAAGCTCCATGTTGCCGTGGATCACGCAATCGATGTCCTCAAGACCGATGCCGGCGTCGTCAATGGCCTGGCGAACCGCCTCATGCACCATCTCCGGCTGGTTGACATCCTCCCGATGGCTGGAAAACTTGGTTTCGCCGATCCCCACAATGCCGACATTTCTGTTTTTCTTTTTATGTCCCATAGCCTCTCTCCTTAATTCTCAAGGATGATTACCGCATGATGCTGCCCGGCCGGCCCGGTGGTGCCGTGGGCCAGGGCCCGTTTCGCGCCCTCCACCTGGCGGCCCTCGGCTTTGCCCTGGAGCTGGAGCACGGCCTCCATGGCCCGGGCCAGACCGCCCAGCATGACCGGGTTGCCGGCCAGCATGCCGCCGGAAAGGTTGACATGGTATCTATCCATTCCTCCGGCGTCGATCCAGGCCCCGCCGCCCGCCTCATCGGCGATTCCGACCCCTTCGGCCCACATGGGAAGCTGGTAGGCGCTGGCGTCGTTTAGCTCCACGACGTCAAAGGCGGTTTTGGGATCGGTGATCCCGGCCCTGGCATAGGCGCGCTCGGCCGCGTTTTTTAAGGCGAAATTGCCGGCCAGATCCCGGTCCCCCAGAAAATAGCTGTCCATGCAGCTTCCAAAACCCGTGATCCAGACCGGGGTGTCCGTAAACTCGCGGGCGCGCTCCTCGCAGCAGACCAGCATGGCGGCCGCCCAGTCGGTGACCGGATACTGATGCAGCTGACGGATCGGGTCGGCCAGCATGGGGGAGGCCATGACCTCCTGCTCCGTGACCGGCGGGTTTTCCCGGGCGTAGGGGTTTTTCGCGGCGTTTTGCCGGGAACGGACCACGATTTTGGCCAGGTGCGCCTCGGTGACCCCGGAGCGCGCCATGTAGGCCCGGGCCTGAAAGGCGCTGGCATTAAGAAAGTCCAGGCCCACCGGCCGGCAGTAAAAGGGGTCGAAGGCCAGGTTGGTGCACATGTTCCGGCTCTCGGCCTGGGATTCCTTGCAATGGCCGATCACCAGAATCAGGTCGTCATGCCCGGACAGGATGCACGCCATGGCATACCCCAGGGCGTTGAGGCCGTCCTGGGCGATTTTTTCCTCCCCCAGGAAATGGGCGCCGACAACGTCGGTCATGCCGTTGTCGGATATGGTCCGGGCGTCGAACACGTCGTCCGAAATGGTAATCACATTTCGAATCCCCTTCTCCATATCAAAGCCGACCCCGGTCTGTTGCACAATGGATTCAAAGCAGTCGAACAGCATGCCCTGAAACCGCTGGTACCAGATGTCCGGTTCGTTTTTGATCTGCGCCACAGCACAGATGGCGACTTTTCGGTTCATAGGTTCTCCTCACCTTAAGGGTTTAATCCATTCTCCGATATCCTTGTAGGCGGCGGTCACCGCCTTTAAATCCGTCTTGTTCTGCGCAAATTTTGATTTCATTCGGGCAAGCCAGGCGCCGTGGTTTGCCGCGTCTTTTTCGCTTAAAAACAGCTCGTGGGCGGATTTCTCCACAAGGATGCGCATTCCCTCGCCGTTTATCTGAAGAGTCCCCGGGTTGCTGCACAGCATGCAGCGGACCCGGTCATCTCCCAGAAACCGGAAGGTGTCGCCGCCGCATACCGGGCATCGGGGCCCGCAGGCGGCTTCAGGTTCCCCGAAAAGCGCCTCCGCCATTTGAGAAAAGGCCTCATCATTGGCCTTGTTGAGCAGCGCTTCCCCGGGGAGGGCGCCGTAAATAATCCGGCTGGCCTTAACCTTCATCAGAAACAGGCGCATGAAGCTGTCGATGTTTAATTTGGTGTATCCTTCCTTCCCTTCCAAACCCGCGATCCCCAGGCCTACGGCGGGTTTGTTCCAGATTTCCCGGGAACGTCCGGAAAAGGCAAGGACCCGGTCGGCCAGAAGTTTTAAGGCGGCGTTGGCGCCCAGGCAGTAGGTGGGGGCCGCAACGATAAAGGCGTCGGCCTGAGCAAAGGCGTCGATGATTAAGGGAAGATCGTCCTTTAGAACGCATTTTCCCTCGATCAGGCACCGATAGCATCCTCGGCAGAGCTTGATGTTGAAATCCGAAAGCCGGATCAGTTTTAATTGATGCGGATGGTGAATGCGCCGGCTGATTTCTTTTACGGCAATTTCATTGTTGCCCAGTTTTCTGGGCGAACAGATGAGGCCGAGGATTTGTTTCATGGATCTTCCAAGGAACTTAGGTTTTTCAAATTCGAAAAATGAAGGATTTAACCACAGAGATCACAGAGAACACCGAAAAAAATTTTTTCATTTATTTTCTCTGTGCGCTCTGTGGTAAAAATATTAAAAAA
>DYLE01000129.1 GCA_020722245.1 Desulfonema limicola | reverse complement strand
ACGGGCGTCCACCACGCCGGATTCCTGCATCAGAAGCGCCTCCGGGGCGTGGGTGTGCTTGGCGATGTTGGCGGACATGGCCGGAAAGCCGGTGCCCACGATCACCACGTCGTGGTTCCGTATTTCCCGGGCGCCGCAGCAGGCCATCAGTTCGGGCTTGATGTAGTCTCTGCCCTGTTGTGTCATTGTTTTTTTTCCTTTTTTGAAAATAAAAAAATTTTCACCCCAGAGAGCGCAGAGAAAAAAATGATTTTTTCTCCGTGACCTCCGTGGCCTCTGTGGTTGTTTTGTTCATTCTTCTATCCGGAAAAATATAAGTTCCTTGGAAGTCAAAACTGGATGGCTCAGTAAGCATAGCTCACAGGATAGCTGTAATCAAAGGCGGCCTGGAGTTTTTGAAACGCGGCGTATCCGAACCGGTCAATATAATGCGCGGTATAGGCCTTACGGTCCGGCAGGTCGTACACCCATTCCTTTAAAAACGCCTCAAACCCCTCTTGGGTGTTTGAGGCCTGCTGGTACTGGTACCCGAAACCGAAGTCCACGTCATAGAATCCGGGGGTGTAGCCGGGATGGGCGCCGAACGGCTCCTCCACCACGGCGACCACCTTGAAACCCGGCACAATGGTGCGGGACGGGTCCTTGCCGATGATCTCCCGACTCACGATCCGCTCGCAGCTCACAATCACCTTCCCGGCGGCATTGGCCCCGGCCTTGCAGTCGCCGCCGATCCCCCACATCTGGGCGTTTCCTTCTTCATCCGCCTGCTGCACATGGATCACCGCCACATCGGGGTTCAAGGCCGGAACCAGCAGGGTGGGCCGGCCGTCAAACGGGGAGTCCATGATTTTATACTTGCCCTCCCCCATGAAGGATTTCACGTTTAGAAGGTCCGACCCCATCATGTCCCGGACCGGCACAAACGGCAAGCCCAGAGATCCCGCCAGAAGCATCATGGGAAGCGACAGGTTGGTGTACTCCTCCAGTTCGATCTTCCGCGGGATTCCCTTTTCAACCGCTCGGCGGAAGCAGCGGCCCAGCCCGTAAACCCCCAATGACAAAAAGGTGCCGATAAACCGCTTCACCAGGCCGGCGCCGATGAGCATGTCGAAATCATCGGCCGCATTGCTTCGGGTGATGGTGAGATCTGTTTTTTTCTGCCGAATGATCTCATGGATCACGGCAAACGGCGGCCGGCAGACATACCCGCCGATAAAAAGAAAATCGCCGTCTTCAATGAATGTTGCCACGGCTTCCTTTGTGGTCATCACCTTGTTCATGATTTTTCAAGCCTTCCTTTTAAAGTTCATACTCCATCCGGGCGATGATCTCGTCCTGGGCGATGTCGCTTAAATTAACAAAGATGCCCGAATACCCGCTGATCCGCACGATCAGGTCGCGGTATTCGTCGGGATGGGCCTGGGCGTCTTTTAAGGTTTCGGAGTCCAGCATGTTGAACTGAACCTGAAACCCGCCCCTTTGAAAATACCCCAAAATCAGGTTCTTGAGGTTTTCGGCGGCGATCCGGCCCCCGGGCAGCCGCATGTTGAGGTTTAGGCCGTTGCAGCAGCGCCAGAGGGGGAGCTTGGTGATGGAGTTCATCACCGCGGTGGGCCCTTTGAGCGCCAGCCCGTTGCTGGGGGTGATCCCGTTTCCCAGGACCTCGCCGGCGCACCGGCCGTCAGGCGTGGCTGCGGTAAAGGCGCCGAAGGAGATGTGAAACCCCACGGAAAAAATCCCCGGCCAGAAAAACCCGCCCCGGTAGTTTCGATGGGGCTGCAGCCGGTCGCAGAAATGGTTCATCACCCGGGCGGCCATTTCATCCACCGCGTCGATGTCGTTGCCGTACTTGGCCACCTGATTACGGAAATACCGTCTCTCCGCCTCATGATCCATCCAGTCTGTGCTGAGCCACTGCACTAAATCCGCCATATCGTATTTCCGGTCTTCAAATATGACCTTTTTAACCGCATAGAGGCTGTCCGCGATGTTGGAAAACCCCATGAGCTGGACACCGGTGGAGTTGTAGACCGCTCCGCCCCTGGTGAGATCGCACCCCTTTTCCATGGGGCCGTCGATCATGGCGGAAGCAAACGGGGACGGAACCTGCTCGGCGATGGCCTGATCCAGGCAGGCCATCCCCTTCACCATCTGGCCGATGAAATGGGTGAACTGGGCGTCATAGGCGTTCCAGACCTCCTCAAAGGAGGTAAAGGTTGCGGGGTCGCCGGTTCGAATCCCGTTTTCATGACCGAAGATGTTGTCGATGCCGTTTGAGAGCGCCAGCTCCACGCATTTGATGCCGTTAAACTGCGCCGCAAAGGTCGATCCGAAGGTCTTCCCCTGAGCATTGGGCTCCAGGCAGCCCACAGGCGCGTAGTTTCGCGCGTCCGCATCGGTAAGCCCTGCCTTGCGCAATGCGGGGATGATCGCCTCGTCGTTGAAAAAATGCATGAGCACGTTGTCCCTGGCGTAGCTTACGGCCTGCATGACAAAAAGCGGCGGGGATTTCCGGCTGATGCGCACCCCGAAATCCGGCTGGACCGTGCGAATATCGGCATAGGCATCGAGGATGATATAGCTTAAGGCATTTACGGCGTCCTCGCCGTTCTCATCCAGCCCGCCCACCACCGTGTTTTGGGTGGTTTTGCCCTCGGTCCCTTCCCCGCCGGGGGTATAGGCCTCCTCCAGCACGTTCCAGATTTCGTTGATTTTTAAAAACATCAGGGAGACGAGCTCCCGGGCCTTCACCGGGGTGATGGCGCCTGTTTTGATGTCCTTTTCATAATAGGGAGACAAGATCTGATCGATGCGGCCCAGGGATACGGAATTGCCGCCGGATTCGATCTGGGCGATGAGGTGGATAAAGTAAACGCACTGGACAGCCTCGTGAAAGCTTTCGGCCGGAAGCCTGGGGACCCTTCGGCAGACCCTCGCGATTTCATAAAGCTCCTGCTTTCGGGCGGGATCGGTCTCTTCTGCGGCCATGCGTTCGGCCTTTTCCGCATACCGCTCGGCAAACCGGATGGCCGCCTGAAGGGAGCGGATCATTGCCTGGTAGAAGCTTCCCTTTTCGCCGGTTTGCTCTGCCAAAGAAAGCTGATCATAGCGCCTGCGGGCCTCGGCGATGATCCCGTCCAGCCCGGTTTTCAGCACCCGGGAATGGTTCATGCTGAAATGGCCGATGCCGTAGGTGATCTCCAGCATGATGGTGAAGATGTACTTGTCGATGTCGTTGAACACATCCTCGGGCATCAGGGCTTCAAATCGATCCTCGACGGTCTTTCCCTGCCAGAAGGGGATGATCGTGTCTTTGATCTCCTGCTTCTCCGCTTCGGTGATCAGGGCCCGCTGGACCAGTCGCTTCTCAAAGTTGTCCACATCCCCCTCGATCCACCGGATCTTGTTTTCCGGAAACAGGGGCGCGCCCTTCAGCTTGGCGGTGCGGCAGCCCACAATGATCTCCTCGTCTCGGATGATCACGGAAATATGGTCCAGGATATGCGAAAGCGCAAGGCTCATGCGGGTCAGCGGATCCTTGCCCATGGTCTCGGCCATGGACTGCGTCAGGTACCGCGCCCGCTCCACGCAGACCTCCTGCGGGGCGTTGATGATCCGTTCCCGGAGCCTGCCAACACGGGTGTGTGCAATCCGCTGGGGAGCGGCAAGGGCGTGTTCCATGATATCCTCCACAATTATGTTTTGATGTTCATGTAGTTGACCAGTATCATATCCCGCATGAATTTGGGCAGCACCCGGTTGAGTCCGAGGAAAAAGCTGCTCATGAAATCCACCTGGTTGTGCAATGCGATTTTGCGGGATTTGATCACCTTCACGATCCGCCGGGCCGCCTGAACCGGAGTGGTGGCCGTCTTGATCAGTTCATTGTCCCGGTCGATGAACCGGCCGGCCCGGTCCCGGTAGGGGGAGCCTTGTTCGGGGAGCTTGTGGATCTTGGCGGCAAAGTTGGTGGACACCTGGGCCGGCTCAATGATCGCTACTCGAATCCCGAAAGGAGACAGCTCATAGTAGATCGACTCCATCATTCCTTCAATGGCGAATTTGGAGGCCGTATAGATGGACTCAAAGGGAAAGGGGATGCGGCCCACCAGGGAGGCCATGGCGATCAGCTTTCCGCCTCCGGCCTTGCGCAGGAACGGGATAAAGGCCTGGAATATGGCGGCCGCCCCGATGACGTTGATCTCAAGGCATTTTAAGGCCTTTTCCAGGCTGATCTCCTCAAAGGGGCCGAAAAAGCCGATCCCCACGTTGGAGACCACGGTGTCCACCCCGCCGAATTTTTCCAGAACCCGGTCTTTAAACCGCAGGATTCCCGGCCGGTCGGTGATATCCAGGGTTTCAAGATGGTATCTGGCGCCCAGGGCATCGAGCTCTTTTTTTAAGGCCTCAATCCCCTCGGCGTCCACGTCAAACCCCGCGATCATGTCGCCGGATTGCGCCAGCATGCGGGCAACCTCCAGGCCCATCCCCTGGGCAAGGCCGGTGATGACGATTTTCTGACTCATCTTTCCTCCTTTCACGCAATCAAAACAGTCATGCCGGTATGAACGGGCGATCAAGCGGTTTTCCGGCTTCGGTACCAGTGTCCCATCTGCTTCATGGACTGAACAAAATCCGGGTACTTCAATTTAAACCCGGTGGCCTTGAGCTTGCGGGTGTCCACGATGTAGTCGTCATACAGGTACGCGGCCGCATCCAGCTCCAGGTCCGGGATTTTGCCCTTCCGCTGGGCCATCCAGCCGTCGAGCCGGGCCGCGAATTTGACGATAAACAGGGGCAGGTGAATCTTCGGCGCTGTCGCGCCGAAGGTCTCGGCCGCAAGGGTTAAGGCCTCCTTGACGGTGGGGTTGGAGTCGTCGGCCAGGTTATAGACCTGACCCACGGCGCTCTCCTGCTCGGACAGGTAAAGGACCGCCTCCGCCACATCCTCGGCCCGAATGTTGGAAAGCTTCTGCCTGCCGCTTCCCGGAATCGCGGTGATGGCAGTCGGTCTTGAAAACACCTTGCCGGCCCCGTCATTGCACCGGGGGCCGTAAACCGTGCAGGGCCGCACAATAACCATCGGAAGCCCGGCGCGCATTTTTTGAAACGCGATGTCCTCGCCGTCCCGCTTGCTTCTGCCGTAGTCATCCGCGGGTTCCCGGGGGTCGTCCTCGGAAAACGGTTTCCCCTTGTAGCGGCCGTAGACCGAGGTGGAGGTCACATGCACAAAGATTTTCACCCCTTTTTCCAGGGCAAGCCGGGTGATGTGGTCCACGCCTTGAACGTTTGTGGGGTAAAGCCTGTCATAGGGCGTGGAAAAGTTGCAGATGGCCCCCAGATGAAACACCCGGTCCACATCGCCTTTAAACAAGGGAGCTAAGGTTTCCGGCCGGGTCAGGTCTGCCGCCACGTACTCGACACCCAGCCTGTCGAAAAAGGAGGTATCCTTTCTGGGCCGGGAGGTCGCCCGGACCCGGATGCCGCTTTCCACCAGGCGCTCCACCACATGGCTCCCCATGAATCCGGCCGCGCCGGTGACCAGGGATATGCCTTTAAATTTCATCGGGCGATACTCCGTTTCTGGGTTCCGGAGGGATGTGAGGTCTCACCGGTTTTATCCTTGAGGATTTCCGATCTTGCGCGGTTGAGCCACTGCAGAAACATCTCATTGAGGCTGACCCCCAGCTCCCCCATCAGCCGCACATAGCCGCCGCTTTTTTTCCATTTTTTCAGGTTCCGCCGCCGGCGTTCCATCTGTTGTTCATACAGGGCGATCTGCTCGTCAATCAGCTCAAGGGCGCGCTCAGGGTCCCCGAACCCGAAAAACACAAACCGCATCAAAAAAGGGTCGCGCAGCAGCATGGATTTTTCCGGAGAGGCATGCAGCCAGGCGGCAAAATCCTTTTTCCCCTTTTCCGTGATGGAGTAGAGTTTCCGCGGAGGACCTTTTTCATCGTTTTGAAGGATCTGCGTCATTCGAATCAGGCCGTCCTGCTCCAGTTTTTTGAGGTTCGGATAGATCTGGCCGTAGTTGATGGACCACATGTGCCCGAAGTTCTGTTCAATATGCTTTTTGATACGGTATCCGTGCATGTTTTTGTAATGCAGCAGCCCCAGAATGGCGTATTTGATCAAACGATTCTCCTTTATTTTATGTATCGAAATGGTTTTGTTAAAATTCAATACCCGCGCGCAAGGGATTCATCCGTCATTTGGAATCCCTGCCGGGATTTTTATATATTTTGTATATATAGAAAGTATATATTATCAGTCAAGAAAATTTTATTTTTTATCGATTTTTGGAACTTTCATGTTGGAATCTCAGGCGTGCCCCCCTTGCAGGATTCGAAAAGGAATGAAGAGTACCTTGTGGATTCAAAAACACCGCTGTTTGTAAACTTATCCATGATATCAAATACTTAATAAAAGAAACTGCGTTCAACTTGTAATTTTAGAAAAAATTTTATTCGAGAAATTGATTTCGGCAATAATTATGCGAAAAACCACACTGCTAACTAATATTCAAACAATTTCAATTGATTGTCTTCATAATCATCGCGTTTTTCGATCTTTCTTTCGTTAAACTTAAAGACCGAAATGAGCGGTTTCCGCTCAAATAGATTGACCTCCAAAAAGTGTAATAATTGTGACATGCTTTTGTGATATTTTTGTTTGATGATCGCAATAACGAGATACACAATCATGGCGATCCATATTTGGGTTTTAACCGCGTTGGATGATGTGCCATAAAAACTTTTGACTTTAACCCTACAACGTTATTTGTAGACTAAGTAACTGAAAATCAAAGAAAAAATCGAAAAGCTCGAAAATTCGATAAATCAAATAAGTCCAGTTGCTTATCTTGATAAGTCACGTTGTAGGGTTAAGGTTCTGTTTGATCCATTTGAAAAATAATTCGATTTCCCACCGCGCTTTGT
>DYLE01000128.1 GCA_020722245.1 Desulfonema limicola | reverse complement strand
GGATTAGTCCCGAGCACTCGCTTCTCTCGACTCGGGACTAATCCTTTTTTTGTTTTTGTTTTTTTGTTGTGTTCTTTAACTTAAAGGATTTTCAGTTGGAACTCAAATAAAAAAAAGAAGCAAAACCCTGCCTGCTTTTTATTGAAAAAAATTCTTGACAGGGTCGGGAAGTTTTTTTAAATCTATAGTCGACGGTCGACCGTCGGCTTGAAACTATGGTTAAACGCCCTAAACGTTGTTTTTTTATCATGCGGTTTGCTCAAACAATAAAGGCCCTGCGGCCGGCTGATCCCAGTATCAACCCAACCCTCAAAAAAAGGAGGAACCATCATGAACGCTCCTAAAACAGATTTTGACGCCATTGTGGTGGGCAGCGGGCCTGGAGGCGCCACCGTTGCCAGGGAACTCTCCCTTCAGGGAAAAAAAGTGCTGATCCTGGAATGGGGGGACAACAAGCCGGTAACAGGCAGTTTTACCTATACCCTTCCCCGCGTTTTTGTTCCGGGAAAAAGCTTGCTGATCACGCAGGAGATGCTGGGCATGATCCGGGGCATTACCACCGGCGGCAGCTCGGTTTTTTACTGCGCCTGCGCGTTTGAGCCTCCGGTCGACATGTTTAAATCCTACGGCGTGGACATCTCCGCCGAAGTCGAAGAGATTAAAAAAGATGTCCCTATTGCCCCGCTGGCGGATGATCTCATGGGGCAGGGCCCCAACCTGTTTTTAAACACCGCCACGGATCTCGGCTATGACGCCTGGAAGACTAACAAGTTCATCTACCAGGACCGATGCCGGCCCGACTGCCCGGTGTCGGTTTATGGATGCCCTTACGGCGCCAAGTGGAACGCCCGGGTTTTTGTCGATGAAGCGGTGAAACACGGGGCGAAACTCATCAATCACGCCAAGGTGGAGCGGGTCCTTATTGAGCATAAAAAAGCCGTCGGGGTTGAATACAAGCACGATAAGAAGAAACACCAGGTGTATGCGCCGAAAACCATCATCGCCGCGGGCGGCATCGGCTCCCCGCTCATCCTCAGAAAAAGCGGCATGCAGGGTACGGGGTATGACTTCTTCTTTGATCCCCTGCTGTTCGTCTATGGAAAAATAAAGACCTTGACCTCCGGAAAATCCATCCCCATGAGCGCCTGCGTCCATTTCCCCGAGGACGGGATCGTCATGACCGATTTCAACATGCCGCACCTGGTCAAGGTGCTTTTTGATCTTGAGGTGTTTAAGGTCAAACAGGCGTTTTCCTACAAAAACACCCTCCCCATCATGATCAAGATTCGCGACGATCTGGGCGGATCCCTCACCAAACATGGCCTGGTCAACAAGAGGCTCTCCCGGGAAGACCGGATGCGGCTCGACAAGGGAGCGGATCACGCCAGGCGGATCCTTGAAAAGGCCGGGGCAACGGAAACCTACAGGGGCTGGATGTTTGCCGCCCATCCCGGCGGAACGGTCAAGATCGGCGAACAGGTGGACACCAACCTGAAAACCCGGTTCGACAACCTCTATGTCTGCGATTGCTCGGTGATGCCCCAGGAATGGGGGCTTCCGCCCACCTGGTCGATCCTATGTCTGGGAAAACGGCTGGCCAAACACCTGCTGGCCCTGGAAAAACCCGCTGGACGGGAAAATATCGCGCTGGCCGTCTCCAACACCAATGATTCAGAAAAGCCTATAAAGGCGGCGGCCGCGTCATGAGCACAGACCCCCAAAAGCCGGCGCTTACGCCGAGCCCTGACCGATCCGGGCTTCTTGATGGAATCGCCCGGTTGTCCGGGATGGATGCCCTGACCCGGGACGAGGAAAAGACCCCCCTTGCCAGAATGCTTGAAACGCAACAGGCCAGGCGGGCTTTAGCCGATCTTCTGCCTCATATCCTCAACATTTATGCGGGAAAAAGCCCGCTGAAAAAGCGCATCGCCGGGCCGGTGGGCCGGCACCTGAAAAGAAGGTTTTTAGAAGGGGAGGAGGGCCGGAGGGCGGACGATCTCAAGCGGCTTTTCTCCGACCCGCGGTTTATTCAGGAGATCGCCGGGCCTGCCGCCGAGATCCTCCGCGGGCTATTTGAGGTCATCTCCGGCGTTGCGGCCGGCATCGAGGCCCTGGATACGGAGGAGAAAAAAAAGCTGCTTTCGGAACTGATGGCAAAGGCGCTCACCGGACAGACCGGGACTCTGATCACCCAGGGATGCCGCATCTTAAACGATATCCACAAGGATGACCCGACCTTTTTCGCAAAAGCCCTGGAACCGGGGGTTAAGGCATGGATCACATCCATGGACTTCGGCGAGCTCAAGACCGCCATGGAAAACGCCGCCGCGGACACCCATGGGGTTGTGGAGATGGTCATTCGGGTGCTCTGGCAGTATCCGACCAAGATGGTGCTGCTGATCTCCCTGCTGCCCACCATCGGCAACATGATCCTGGATGCGGCGGGCATCACCTTAAACCAGATCAACCAGATTTCTTCGGATCTGTTCGCCGATGTGATTTTGACGTTTTTAAAGGAGGTGGACGCCAAGGCGATATCCCGCGTCATCGGTGAAACCGCCGAGCTCATGCGAAAGCTCGATAACGGCAGCCGGCTTCTGGGCGAGCCGGGATCCCCGCAGCTTCCCAGGGCGATCGGCACCCTGGTGGATACCCTCACCGCGGACATCGATCCCTTGGTGCTGGCAAAGGCCGGGGTCGCCGCGGCCGGGATAAAGGCGGCCGTGGGCGAGGCCGTGGCCGAGGCTGTGACTTGCAGGGAGGATTTGCGCAAAACCGTCCTGGACCGTTCCCTGAGGGTGCGAAACATTCGAGTCCGGTCGCTCAACCGGCGTCTGGGCTTCTGGGAATCGGCCGATGACGATGAACTGGCCGGGTATCTGGCCGGGTATGATATTCAGGGCCTCGGGGATGCCTTAAACGCCCTGCTTGTCATGTTCAATCGGGTCTGCGACCGGCAGCCGGAGCTGCTGCCGGCCATGGCCGAAAAACTGGCCGCTGCCATCGATCTTGATGAACTCCAGAAGGCGGCCGGCCGTGTTTTCGACCAAAGCGCGGAGAGCCTCAAAGGGCCGGCCCGCGCCTTTTTACCGAAAATCATCACCTGGATATGCGGGGTGATTTCACCGGAGGATGACGAATACGAGGAGGATGCGGCCCGGGCCAGGCAGGCCCTGGCCGATTTGTTCGCGATACAGGAGGCCCGCTGATGGAAACTTTTCTAGACGCCGCGACCAAAATACAATGCCGATCGGTTCTTGACTGGAAAAAATCCGGCAAACCGATTGTCGGCTATACCTGTTCCTATACCCCGCCTGAGATTTTCTACGCCGCCGGCATCCTGCCCGTAAGGATGAGGGGAATCGAAACCGAGGGCACGGACATCGCAGACGCCTATTTCGGATCGTTTATCTGCAGCTTTCCCAAGAGCCTGCTTCAGCTCGCCGGCAAAAAGACCTACAGCTTTCTCGACGGCGCGGTGATCACCCCGGGATGCGACAGCATGAGGCGGCTGGACGAATGCTGGCGCACGGCCGGAAAAGACCACGAGGGGATTGTTCCGGGCTTTTTTTACTACTTTGATGTGCCCCACAAGTCCGAGGCCCACGGCTTTCGATGGTTTGTGGATGAACTCAAGATGCTGATTCATGCCGTGGAAAAGCACTTTGGGGTTCGCATCACGGATGAAGGACTCAAAAACGCCATCCGCAAGTTCAACGCCGGCCGCCGCATGCTTCAGGAAATCGAAGCCATGCGCAGCCAGAAGGAGGTGGTGGTTTCCGGAACCGAGGTGTTTGCCGCCGTCATTGCCGGAGCGATCCTTCCCAGGGATGAATACACCCGGCATCTCGAGCGCTGGCTGGCCGAGCTCAAACGCCGAAAAAAATCCTTAAGCAAAGGAAAAATTCGGCTGATGCTCACCGGCAGCGCCAGCGACGAGATTCACCTGTTTCAGCTCCTGGAGGAGAACACCGGCGCCATTCTGGTGGCTGAAAACCTCTGCTTCGGGATCCGGTCCGAGGGAAACGAGATCGAAGAGAAGGGGGATCCTGTCGAAGCCCTGGCCGAACACTACCTGGCCCAGTCCACCTGCCCGAGGATGTACGGAAGGTTTGGGGAGCGCCTTTCGTATATTAAGGACAAGGTCAAACAGGCCAGGGTTGACGGGGTGGTCATGCAGAACATCCGGTTCTGCGACCTGCATGCGGCGGAAAACGCCCTTTATGAAAGGCATCTAGAACCCCTCGGCGTGCCCTGTCTGAGGCTCGAGCGGGAATACGGGCCCATGGTCGATGCCGGCAGGATGAAGCTTCGGCTAAACGCTTTTTTGGAGCGGATCAAAAAGGCCGACAGGATCATCGCCGATGAGAATGAAAGTGAAAGGGTTGACGATCTGCCGGATCGAAAACCCCTGGAGGCGGCCCGATGAGACCCGAAATCAAGGAATACCCATACGACCGGCTCATGCAAGGCCTGCTCACGGTGGCCAAAAACTTCACCCACGGCACGGAAAAGGAGGCCGAGCTGGCCTACCGGTATATCCCCTCTTACAGGGGCGTGCTCAAAACCGTGCTGGACGCCGGGGAAGCGGGAAGGATTCTTTTTGAACTCCTCGACGAGTATTATGCAAACATCATACACGCCCGGGAGCGCGGGAAAAAGGTCTGCGGCACCACCTTCTGCTACTGTCCGGCCATCCTTTATGCCATGGACATTGTCCCCGCCACCTTTGAGGTGCTGACCGGATTCGGCTGCTTGGGCTGGAAGCGGGGGATGTTCGACTACATGGACTACTGCTGCGAGGTGGGCATGCCCGAAACCTCCTGCTCCTCCCAGCGGGGGTTTCTCGGCGCGTTTCTGGCCGGCCTGTGCGCGGACATCGACTTTTTGATCTGTGATTCGCCGGGGGTCTGCGACACCAACGCCACGGCCTATGCCTTTGCCTCCGCCTATCTGAACAAGCCTTTCTATCAGTTAAACTACCCCAGCTCCATCGGCGACGACCGAAGCCAGAAATACCACATCGACGACTACAAGGGGATGATCCGGTTCATTGAAGCGCAATCCGGAAAAAAACTCGATTACGACCGTCTGGCCGAGATTTTAAGGGAGGTGGATTACCAGGACCGGCTCACCGCGGACCTGGAGGACATGCTCATGCTGGTTCCCTCGCCCCTGTCCTCGGTGCATAACCTGATGATCTACGCCGGACGGTTCTGCGCCTCGGGTCACAAGCTCTACACCCGGCTCCTTGAGGCGATTGTCAAAGACGTCAAGCAAAAAGCCGAGGCCGGGCTTTCCGGGCTTAAATCCGGTAAAGAGAGGCTGCGCGCCTTTACCTGCTACATCGATCATTACACGGCCGATCTCAATTTCTGGAACTACCTGGAAGAAAAAGGGATCGGGCATATCGGCTGCATCCTGTCGCGCAATTTCAGGGACAACAACCGGTATGTTCAGGAGGTGCCCAAAAGCGCCTACGGCATTGATTTCTCGACGCCCGACACCCTGCTCGATTCCATGGCCCAGCTCAACGCCCGCATGCCCATGGTCAGAAGCATTCGAGGACCCTATGACATGCCCGGCATGTGGCTGGAGGAGTCTCTGGCCATTGCCCGTCTGTATCAGGCGGACTGCATCATCTATAACGGCACACCGGGCTGCCGAAACACCTGGGGCATGCTCAAGCCCTTTGCGCGGGACCTGGAGCGGCAGGGCTTTCCGGTCCACATCATGAACGACGACGCCTTTGACGACCGGGTGGAATCCTGGGAGGCCGCAAAGGATCGCTTGGACGAATTCTTCAAGGTAAGGGGGTTGCTGTGAGCATTGTCGCCGGATGCGACGTCGGGTCGCTGACATCCAAGGCCGTGATCATGAAAAACGGAAAGATCATCGGAAGCGCCATCATCCGGTCCAAGCCGAGGCCGGCGGATTCCGCAGACGCGGTGATGAATGACGCCGTTTTTTCGGCGGGCGTTTCCCGGAGCGAGATTCAATACGCTGTGGGCACCGGATACGGGCAGGAGAAAATCCCCTTTGTGGACGAGCGGGTCTCTGAGATCACCTGCCACGGCAGGGGCGCGCACTGGATGCTTCCTTCGGTGCGGACCGTGATCGACATCGGGGGGCAGGACTGCAAGGCCATGCGGATCGACAGGGACGGCCAGGTGCTGAAATTCACCGCCAACGACAAGTGCGCGGCCGGCACCGGCCGGTTTCTGGAGGTCATGGCAAGGGTTCTGGGGCTTGGTCTGGATGAGCTGGGAGAAATGTCCGAGGTTGCGAAATCCCCGATCACCCTGGCCTCCACCTGCACGGTCTGGGCCCAGGCCGACGTGATCAAGTACTTAAACTCCGGAACCGCGGTGGCGGACATCGGCGCGGGGATCAATACGGCCATGGCCGGACGGGTGGCGATTCTGGTCAATGCGGTCGATCCGGAGCCGGATGTCCTGATGACCGGCGGGGTGGCCAAAAACACCGGGGTGCGCTCCACCCTGGAAAAGCTGCTGGGGGTCAAGATCAAGAAGGCGCGAAAGGCCGATCCCCAGATGGCCGGCGCCATCGGGGCCGCCCTCCTGGCGGATGAAAGAATAAACTCAAACAAAAGGGGATGACATGATTGTCGCGGGTTGTGATATCGGTTCCCTGACCGCCAAGGCGGTCATCATGGAAAATGAAAAAATCCTGTCCAGCGCGGTGGTCCGGGCGCTCCCCCGGCCCTCGGACTCCGCCAATGCGGTGATGCGGCTTGCCCTTGAAGAAGCGGGGCTGACCATGGACAGGATCGGGTATACCGTCGGGACCGGATACGGAAGGGAGCAGATCCCCTTTGTGGATCAGGTGGAGTCGGAAATCTCCTGCCATGCCAGGGCCGCCTGGCACGTCATGCCCTCGGTTCGCATGGTGATCGACATCGGCGGCCAGGACGCCAAGGCCACCCGCGTGGATGGGAACGGCC
>DYLE01000127.1 GCA_020722245.1 Desulfonema limicola | reverse complement strand
AAAACCGGACAACTCATGTGTTTTAAAACCGGACAAATCTATTTATTGCTAACATAGAATTTTACATCTTACCGGCAAATTGCCATCGAAGAATGTTGCAACCGGACGATTTCAAGCGATGAGAAGGCTCATTAAACCAGCGGTTTTCGTCTTCTGCACCCTCCTTATCCTTGGTTTTTCATCAGGGCATGCGAAAACCTTTAAGATCGCAAGTTATAACGTAGAGAACCTGTTTGATCTTAAAACACATGGCACGGAGTATTCCGACTATGTTCCGAACGGCCCTTCGGGCTGGAATCAGGAGATGCTGGATATCAAGCTGAGCCGTATTGCGAGGGTGCTTGCGGATCTTGATGCGGATATCGTCTGCTTGCAGGAAATCGAGTCAGAGGAGGCTCTTTCGCTCTTAAACAGAAGGCTGAGCCGTTTTCAGAAGGGATATCCTTATACGGCGATCGCTCAGGAAGGTTCTTCAACTGTGCGCTGTGCTGCCTTGTCGCGGTTTGCCGTGGTATCGCAACAGGAAATTTACTCGGGAGGCGCAGGGCATCGTGGCATTCTGAAGCTGACCTTGAGCATTGAAGGGGTTTTTTTGATCGTCTATATCAATCACTGGAAATCCAAAACCGGCCCCGAGAGCATGCGCATCGCATATGCCCGGGCGCTTGCCGCAAGCATCGGGTCTCTGGGACCCTCGGCCGAGTTCATAGTGACCGGTGACTTCAACTCGGATTACGACGAGTACCGGAGCTTTAAAGGCGAGAAACGTTTGAATGACACCGGCGGGATCACCGGAATCAACCACGTCCTGGCCACCCTGGAGGGGGATTGTTTGATAGATGAAACCACTCTGATCCGCCGAAAGGGGCGTCCCTACCTTTATAACCTCTGGCTTGAACTCCCCGAAAAGAGGCGCTGGTCAACGGAGTTTTTTGGGGAAAAAAACAGCCCAGACAGCATCCTTCTTTCCAGCGCCATGTATGACGAAAAGGGGATCTCCTACATCGACAACTCCTTTGATCGGTTTGATCCGGATTATTTGTTTTACGGGAATAGGATTTACCGGTGGCAGCAGGAGAACGGCCGGGGCCGTCATCTGGGAGAGGGGTATTCCGACCATCTGCCGGTTTTTGCCTGGTTTACCACGGACGCCTTTAAATTTGCTTCAGCGAACACCCCCTTCATGCCAGAGGCGACTCCCGTTTCCATTGCAGGGTTATATGAGATCAATACAGGCAAGGTCAACGGCCGCGTTACAAACTGCGTGGTGATCTATAAAAACGGGGAAAACGCCGTGATCAAACAAAAAAACGGCCGGGCGATCTATGTTTATCAGGTTGCGGACGAGCTGGAGACAGGTAGGGTGTACGACCTGACCGTGACCGGTTTAAACCGGGATTACGGAAACCTGGAAGTCACCGACCTGACTGGAATCAAGCAGGTCGGTGGGCCGGTGAGCATGTCTCCATACCTTTTATACCCGCCTGTGGATGATCTTTCCGCCCCGCATCTTCGAAACGAGGTCATCGGCAAACTTTCCGGGACATACGAGGACGGACGGTTGTTTTATGGGAAGGGGAAAAGCATACGGCTTTATTTTTCGAAGGGAGTGGCGTTTCCGAAAAACAATTCGTCGGTGGAAATCTCAGGCGCCCGAATCGGCTATCACCTTGATCCTGAAATCGTAATCGAAAAAACCGGTCAGATTCACTGATCCTCCGCCTCGGATTTGACCGAACTTAAAGATATCGGTTTGCATTTGAGTCCGTTCATGATAGGTGATGAAAAATTTTAAAATGCTTAAAAGCGATTTATCACGCCATGCGGTATTTTTAAAGTAAATCACTTATGGATTTTTTTAAAAATATTTTTACCACAGAGAGAGAAGGCAGAAGGCAGAAGGTAGAAGGTAGAAGACTGAAGGTGAAAGGGAAAAGTTTTTCTCTGTGTCCTCTGCGATCTCTGTGGTTAAATCCTTCATTCTCCGAATTTGAAAAACCTAAGTTTTTTGGAAGGGTTGGGCTGTCTGAAATGCTGGAGGTTTTAAATCCGTTGAAACACAATTGGAAGCTGGTGATCGGATCGACGGCCGCGGTGTGTGCTGCCGCGGTGGTCTATCTTCTGCTCCGCTATGACCTGTTTCAGCGGGTAATTGTGATGATCAACGAAGGCACGCCCGCTGAGGTTTTTATCCCCCTGATGGTTTTTCTTCCCATGGTGGGGGTGCCGCTGAGTCTTTTTCTTTTTGTGCTGGGGGTCAAGTTCGGGCTGGTCAGCGGTCTGCTGCTCCTGGAAGCGGTGATGCCGGTTCATTTCCTTCTTGGGTTTTCCCTGGCGCATTGGGTGCGTAAACCGATTGAAAATTTTTTGATTCAAAAAAAGGGGTATCCGATCCCTAGAATTCCCCCAAAGCGGTTGTTGCTGTTTAGCTTTCTTTTTCTTACCTTTCCCGCGTTTCCCTATGCCGTCAAGGTCTATGGGCTTCCCCTTGCCGGCGCTCCGTTTCGATACTGCTTCTGGTTCAACTGGGCCGTTCAAGGCAGCCTCTGTATTCCCTTTGTCCTGCTGGGAAGATCCGCGGCGGATTTAAACCTTGTTTTGCTTGCCGTCACCCTGGCTGTTTTTGGGGTTTTGTTTGTTTTCCTGCGCTGGATGCAAAGCCGGTATAAGCTGTTTCAAAAGAAAAAGCCCTCCTGAGTGCCCTATGGCCAAATGACCGGAACCTGTGCCCGCGTTTGCCGGGTTTCGGCTTGACATAACCGGCCGGGCATAGTAGGTTTAATCAAACTCTGCCCGTATTCACCCTGGGAACCCATCTGTGTGCTCGGGATTTTTTCAATGATCCGCAAGCTCAACGCCCGGCCGCTGTTCGGTTTGGGTTTATGCCTTTTTCTGATTTTGGCGGCGTCGGTTTTGTTGGCCGCTTCATCCGGCCGGAAGGTTTATGTCATCCCTATTTTCGGTACAGTGGATGCCGGAATGGCGGCGTTCATGGAACGGGCTTACCAGCAGGTTTCAAAAGACCCGTGCGGCCTGGTTGTGATAAAAATAGACACCTTCGGCGGCCGCGTGGATTCCGCCCTGGAGATCGTGGATATTCTTTTGAGGATTCCGGAAGACCGGAGCATTGCGTTTGTGGATAAAAAGGCGATATCGGCGGGCGCCTTGATCGCCCTGGCCTGCGGGGACCTGGTCATGAGGCCGGCCACCACCATCGGCGACTGCGCGCCGATCTCCTACACCCAGGAAGGCGTGGAGATGAAGGGGGAGAAGTTCCAGTCCCCTATCCGCGCCAAGTTCCGGGCCCTGGCCAAGCGGAACGGTTATCCTGAGCTTCTGGCCGAGGCCATGGTCACCCCCGAAAAGGTGGTCTATGCCGTTGAAATGGATGGGAAGCGCCTTTTTATGGATGCCCATGACTATGAGGACTTGAGGCCCGCGGACAAGGAGCGGATCACCTCTAAAAAAACCGTGGTGGCCGAAGGCGAGCTGTTGACCATGGATGCCAGCGAAGCCCTTGATCTTGGATTTTCGAAAATGACCGCCGACGGTGTCGATGAGATGCTTCGTGAAATGGGGATTGAGGATTATGATCAGGTCCCCATCGAGCAGACCTGGTCCGAGACGATGGTCCGGTTTATCGAAAGCATCGCCCCGGTCCTTCTGATGATCGGCCTGGCCGCCCTTTACATGGAAATGAAGGCGCCGGGGTTCGGTTTGCCCGGAATCATCGGGATCACCTGCCTGGCGATCGTCTTTCTGAATCAGTACCTGGTGGGGTTGGCCGATTACCTGGAGCTGTTGATCATCGTCCTCGGACTGATTCTGGTGGGGATCGAGGTTTTTGTGCTTCCGGGTTTCGGCGTCGCCGGTTTCGCCGCTGTTATCTGTATCGCCGTGGGAATGATTCTGGCCTTTCAGGGGTTTGTCCTTCCCGATCCGGCGGTGCCGTGGGAGGGGGAGCTGCTGCTGCATAACATCGCCGTGGTGATCGGCGCTTACCTGGCGGCGTTTCTGATCGTCCTGTTTTTTCTGCGGTATGTGCTGCCGCTTTTTTCAAGCAGCCGGGAGGGGCCTTATCTCAAGACCAGCTTAAAAGACGCCCATGCGGATTCCAGTGAAACAGGCAGGATACAGGTCGGCGATGCCGGGGTGGCCTTAACCTACCTCAGGCCCGCCGGAAAAGCAAATTTCCATGACGACTTGTTTGATGTGGTGACCGAGGGTGAGTTTATGCCCAAGGGGACCCCGATCATTGTCTCAGCCGTCAAGGGAAACCGGATTATCGTATCAAGAAGGGAGCCGTCGTGATGCCTGCTCTGGTACTTCCGATCATACTTCAGATGCTCGGCGTGCTTGTTCTGATCGCAGAGGTCATCATTCCTTCGGGGGGTGTGCTGAGCGTGGTAACGGTCGGATTGTTCGGGTATTCCCTGTATCTGGTGTTTACCGAGGTGTCGCGCTTTGCCGGAATGATGTTTGTCGCGGCGGATCTGATCATGCTGCCTTTTGTGTTTTTTGTGGGCGTCAAGCTGCTTGCCAGATCTCCGGCCGCATTGAAAACCGCGCTTTCAAAGACCGACGGGTATTCTTCGCAATCCGAGGATCTCGCCGAATACATGGGGCGCACCGGGACGGTCATTACGGATCTTCGGCCCGCCGGAATGGCGATGATTGACAACCATCGGGTGGATGTGGTCAGCCGGGGCGAGTATATCGAAAAGGGATCCAAGGTGATTGTTCTGGCGGTGGAGGGAAACCGCATCCTGGTGAAGGAAATAAAAAATAATCCTAAAAATCGAGGAGAATAAAAAATGGTTACTTCCGTTATTCTGGTTTTTTTAGGCATTGCAGGCATCATCCTTCTTTACTTTATCGGATCCGCGGTTTCGCTCTGGGTGCAGGCGCTTGTGTCCGGCGCCCGCGTGGGCCTGTTCAACATCGTTTTCATGCGGTTTCGAAAAGTCCCGCCCAAACTGATTGTCAACTCAAAAATCATGGCGGTCAAGGCAGGTATTGATATTTCAACCAATGATCTGGAATCTCATTTTCTGGCGGGCGGGGATGTGATGCGGGTGGTTCAGGCGCTCATCGCCGCGGACAAGGCCAATATCGACCTGAAGTTTAAGCGGGCCGCCGCCATCGACCTGGCCGGAAGAAACGTTCTGGAGGCCGTTCAGATGAGCGTCAATCCCAAGGTGATCGAAACCCCTCGGGTTGCGGCCATGGCCAAGGATGGGATTCAGCTTCAGGCCTTATCCCGGGTGACCGTGAGGGCCAACATCGACCGGCTGGTGGGCGGCGCCGGGGAGGAAACCATTCTGGCCCGGGTGGGCGAGGGGATTGTGAGCACCATCGGTTCGTCCGAAAGCCACAAGCACGTGCTGGAAAACCCGGACAGTATTTCGAAGCGTGTGCTGGAAAAAGGGCTGGATGCGGGCACCGCCTTTGAGATCCTCTCCATTGACATCGCGGATGTGGATGTGGGGAAAAACATCGGCGCTGTGCTGGCCACCGACCGGGCCGAGGCGGACAAGAAGATCGCCCAGGCCAAGGCCGAAGAACGCAGGGCAATGGCGTATGCGGCGGAGCAGGAAATGAAGGCAAGGGTCCAGGAGATGCGGGCCAAGGTGGTGGAGGCCGAGGCCCAGGTTCCCCTGGCCATGGCCGAGGCCTTTCGAAACGGAAACCTCGGCATCATGGATTACCTGCGGATCAAAAACATTCAGGCGGACACCCAGATGCGCGACTCGATAGGCGCTGATAAAGGAAGCGCTCCCAAGCCCCCGGAGCCTGGCAGATAGAATACGGCCCGATCCGGATAAACCGGGAAAGTTAAAAGTGAACTAAAGTTACAAGTGAGCTAAAGTTAATGATTGCGCGTCTATCGCAGTCCAGAATTTTAGGCAGTTTAGATCAATTTAGTCGCTTCACACTTTTTAAATTTTGAGAAACAAAAAGGCGTGTCATGAATTTTGGTGATCTGTTTTTTTTATTTATTTTTTTGGCCATCATTCTTTTTAATCTTGTCAAGAAAATGAAGGAACGCGCCGGGCCCCGCCCGGAGGAAGGGGAAAAACCCAAATCCTCATGGAAAATCCTGCTGGAGGAGGCCTTAAAGCAGATGGAGCAGCAGAAGGCTTCAAATGGGGCTGCGCCCGGTACACCCCCGGTTTTTAGTAAAACCGGATGGGATCAGATCCTTCAAAAGGAGCCCACCGAAACCATGCAGGGGGTCGAATCATTGAAACCCGTCATGGAGGCGGAGCCGAGGCCGGTCGAAAAGGGCGAAGGGCTTGAGCCGCTCTATGCGGCGGAGGCTCTATCCGAGAATGAGGAAAAGCCGGGTCTTAAGGAAAAAATACGGATAAGGGCTTTTGCAGAAGAGCCTGCAGCGGAAGAAAAAACCCTTGAATCCGTATCTTTGAGGGATTTGAGGCAAGCCGTAATCTGGTCGGAGATCCTCTCCCCGCCGCTCGGCATAAGGGGCCTTGAAGGGTGGGAGCGGTGATGAGGCCATAACCGCACAGAGAAAATAAATGAAAAATTTTTTTTTCGATGTTCTCTGTGGTTAAATCCTTCATTTTCGAATTTGAAAAACCTAAGTTCCTTGGAAGTCGAGCCTGGACGGCAAATTAACCCTACAACGTGACTTATCAAGATAACCAACTGGACTTATTTGATTTATCGAATTTTCGCGCTTTTTGTTTTTTTCTTTGATTTTCAGTTACTTAGTCTACCAATAACCTTGCAGGGTTAAAAAGTTCAAGATCAAAGTGTTGTAAATTTAAAGGAATTCGAAGTAGTTAACTGTATATGAAATCCCGAGGGATGCAGCGCAACGCAGGTATTGGAATTTTTTACAGCCATCATCCAAAAAATGTTGACATTTCTGGCGCAGCTCACTAATTTTTTTGGCTAATTGCAACAGGAAGTTGCGGCAGGGGTTATTGCGCATCAAACAACAGTTCTTGGAAAGAACAAGCCGGGAAGGCGGTGGCGCTTCGAAAAGCA